>JBPOHB010000107.1:0-2116 GCA_052036055.1 Bacillota bacterium
CTGCGGCATGGGCCCGTCATATGCATCTACTACCAGAAGAACGCCGTCTACCATCTTGAGTACGCGCTCGACCTCACCACCAAAATCCGCATGCCCTGGTGTATCTACGACATTGATACGGAATTCCTTATATGCAATGGCCGTATTTTTCGCGAGAATGGTAATACCACGTTCCCTCTCAAGGGTATTCGAATCCATGGCCTGTTCGACCACCTGTTCATTTTCGCGGTAGACACCTGACTGTTTAAGCATGGAATCCACAATGGTGGTCTTTCCATGGTCAACGTGTGCAATAATTGCAATGTTGCGCAGAGATTCAATTTTCGTCATAAAAATTAAGATTCCTTCCTCTTATTCCTTCTCCTTCATACGCAAATAGAAGCGTATGGGAGTGCCAACAAACCCGAAATTCTTGCGGAACTGGTTTTCCAGATACCGTTCATATGAAAAGTGCATAAGCTCCTTATCATTAATAAAAAGTACAAACTGCGGCGGATGCGTCGCAACTTGCGTGCCGTAATAGATCTTGAGATGCTTTCCCTTGTCTTGCGGCGTCGGAACCATTGCGGTTGCCTCGGCAAGAAGATCATTTAGCATCCCAGTCGTCAGACGTTTGCCCGACTGCTCATGGACTTGGCTAATCATCTCGAAAAGTTTATCGACACGCTGCCCTGTCTTGGCGGAAATGAAGATGACGGGCGCATAAGACATAAAGGCAAAACGCTCGCGAATGAGTCGTTCCTGCGTCTCAAGAGTCCCCGTCGTCTTTTCGATAAGATCCCATTTGTTTACGGCGATAATACAGGCCTTGCCAGCATTATGCGCATACCCTGCGACCTTCGTATCCTGCTCGGTAACACCTTCCGAGGCATCAATCATAATGACGCAAACATTTGCCCGTTCAATTGCTGCAAGGGAACGAAGCATACTATATTTCTCGACGGAATCCTCAATACGGCTCTTCTTGCGAAGCCCAGCCGTATCAATGATCGTATAGGAACCATGAGAATTCACAATCAAGGAGTCAATGGCATCTCTTGTCGTCCCAGGGATATCCGATACGATCGAACGATCCTCACCGGCCATCTTATTCGACAGAGAAGATTTCCCGGCGTTTGGTTTGCCGATCAAAGCCACGCGAATCGTCTCCTCATCATCGCCGCCTTCATTTTCCTTGGGAAAATGATCATAAATTGCATCGAGGAGTTCGCCGACGCCAAGACGGTGCGATGCCGAAATCGGATATACCTCGCCAAGTCCGAGATTATAAAACTCATAGAGTTCGGCAGGAAGTGTCCCGACATGATCCACCTTATTCACACAGACGACGACCGGGCGCTTGGATTTGCGAAGCATAATGGCAATATCATGATCTGATGCTGTCAGACCCGCCTTCAAATCACACATAAATACGATCACATCGGCCGTCTCCATGGCAACCTGAGCCTGCGCGCGCATGCTCTTCAGAAGGACATCATCCGCTTCCGGCTCGATTCCACCCGTATCAATCAAGAGAAATTCTCTTTCTCTCCATTTTGCCGTAGCATAAATACGGTCACGGGTCACGCCGGGCTGATCATGTACAATAGATACGCGCTCGCCAAGAAGCGCGTTGAAAAAGGAGGACTTACCAACATTCGGACGTCCGATAATGGCTACAACCGGTTTACTCATGGATGTGATTCCCTTTCCTCTTCTCGCGCCGCTGACTCTTCTTTAGAAACAGACCTGTATATTCATCAAGCGCGGACAGCAGTCCTTCGCCTGTCGACTGACTGATAACAATCGGTATCGCGATCGTATCCCGAAGCATCTGAATCGTCATATCATCGAGGAAAATCTCCTCATCTGCCTTAAGCATACAATCCATCACAAGAATAGCGTCCGGATCTTTGATGCCATTTTCTCGATCGGAAGAGATCGCAGATACGATGTCACTGCCCGTCAATAAGCCGGTAACGGTAATCTTCTCACCGAAAAAATGATTGACCACTGCTTTCACTTCCAAATTGATATTATAGAGCACCGACAACGCTTCCGCAAACGAATTCAGCATTGGTTTGGCATCTACGCCAGAAAGCACGACAACACAAGGTCTGATGCCACTCTTTTTGGT
>JBPOHB010000209.1:0-2786 GCA_052036055.1 Bacillota bacterium
GGCGCCTTATAAGGAGTCCACCCCACGGATTATTCTCAAATTCCGTAATCATTTTTGCAAGAGTCTGACGCAAAACGTCCTTCTGTACGCCTGTTATCTCTTCCAGTCTCGATAGACTGATCGGATCACCCGACGCAAATAATATCGCTTCAAGTGCAGAGGGAAGCTCTTGAATCGTTAAAATAAACTCGCCTGCATCTTCGTTAATCATATACCTTATTTTCCTCCAAATTCAAGGAAGACTGATCCGAAAAGAGTTTCTGCTTATCCCTATCTCCGTCTTTCTTCCTTGAAAGCATAATTACGTCAAATGGATGATCCTGCTCGGCCGATATCTGGTTTCCACGCAAAAGCTCAAGGACGGCAAGAAACCCGACAACTCGATCAATTGAAGCAGTGTCTGTCTTTGGGAAAATTTCATGGAAGAATACTTCTCCGCTACTGATAATCCGCTGCCATACAAGCTTCATTTTATCACGAACCGAGAACTTATCACGTTTCAAAATATGCGTTATTTTTGCGGATAAGTCGGCAAATCGGATCTCATTTCTCTCACATACAACAGAAACAGACGCCGAAAAGGCATTTGGATCGAATTCTTGCGGTGGAATCGCAACAGATATGCCCAGAAAAGCAGGTGACGATGGCATGCGAAGCATGGCTCCATCGTTTTTTCTGGAAAGCTCACGAAGATCCTGCGCAAGCATTTTACACCGTCTGTACAATAGCAAGCGAATAACAAGTTCTTCCCTTGGATCCTCTTCAATTTCCGCAGAAGCCGATCTCCGATCTGGCAGCAACATTCGAGATTTGATGTGAACAAGAGTTGCCGCCATGACAAGAAAATCCGATGCAACTTCCATATCCATTGACTGCATATCATCAAGGAAAATCATGTATTGATCTGTGATCTCGGCAATGGGTATATCATATATATCTATGTCATTTTTTTCGATCAGATGATAAAGAAGATCAAGGGGGCCTTCAAACTGCATGATTTTCAGCTCAGGCACTGGATGTAACAGCATCGCTTGCTTCTCCTCTCATCATGTTCGATCAGTCGACTCATGATCCTTATGCACTATGCTACAGATTACAAACCGATTTGGATAGCTTCCTTAACGTCCTGCATGGTTGCATCCGCCTTCTCTGAAGCTCGTTTTGAGCCTTCATGAATGACGTCTTTCAGATAGTCTTCCTGCGTAAGCAGTGCGTCTCTTTTCTCAAATATTGGCGTATGGAAGATAGAAAGCTTCTCCTGAAGAAGTCGCTTACAGGCAACACATCCGATACATCCGCCTTTGCACTGCTCCTCAATATCAGGAACCATCGCTTCATTGAATACCTTCTGAAACGCAAAAACCGTGCAGATATCGGGGTGCCCTGGGTCATCCTTACGAATCCGAGCTGGATCCGTAATCATATTCATTACTTTCTTCTTCACTTCATCGGGTGAATCCGCAAGGGCAATTGTATTCCCATAACTTTTGCTCATCTTGCGTCCGTCCGTTCCAGGAAGAACCTTAGATTTCGTGAGCAATGGTTGCGGTTCTGGGAAGACTTCTTTACCATATATGAAGTTAAAACGTCTTGCAAGTTCTCTTGTAATTTCGAGATGAGGTATCTGATCTTCCCCAACAGGTACATAATCCGCTTTATAGATCAAAATATCCGCCGCCTGCAGTGCGGGATAGCCAAGAAAACCGTATGTTGTAATATCGCGATCCGTCATATTTGCAATCTGATCCTTGTAAGTCGGACACCGCTCAAGCCAAGATAGCGGCGTATTCATGCCGATAAGAAGAAAAAGTTCCGCATGGGCTTTCACTTCAGATTGAAGAAAAAGTGTGCATTTTTCTGGATCCAGCCCGCTAGCAATGAAGTCAGCCATCAGACTGATTGTGTTCCTTCGCAGATCCTTTGTGTCAGCATATCCCGTTGTAAGTGCATGCCAATCCGCAATAAAGAAATTACAGTCATAGTCATCTTGGAGTTTGACCCAGTTTTCTATGGCACCAAAATAGTTCCCTAAATGTATATTTCCCGTTGGTCTTGAGCCAGAAAGGACAATTTTCTTCTGCATATTTCTTGCCTCCGCATAGGGTAATTTAGATGAATATGGAAAATAAAGCATTCAGTGGTGTCTCAATAATAAACTTGAGAGGTACCTGTAAAATGCTAATGAGAGACCCAATAGGATTGATCGATGTAAATGACGCCAACAAAATGCTTCCAAACATTACAGCACGAAGAATATTAAAAAATTCTGTCTCATGTGCCCTCAGCTTCTGCTGTGCGTTGTATGGCAGAAACGAATCCAGTATCCGATATCCATCCATGGGCGGAAACGGGATCAGGTTGAATACCGCCAGGGTAAGATTCACGAAATAGAGAAAATAGAAAGTATCATGAATAGCAAATACGACGCCGCTTGTTCCGGCAAATGCATATCCGTTACCATCAAGTCCCGCAATTAATGCGGTACTCACTACATCTGCAGAAATACGATAATCGGAAAGGAAACCGGCTCTTATTGCGAAAATAAGCGTAATTACCATGCCAAGATAGCTTACGATGGCTACGCCTAAATTTCCTGCAATGCCCGCAATACTTACGATACGAACCGATACGCTTCTATTCTTGAACTTTGTGAGCCTGCCAAAATTGACAGGAACTGGTTTTGCCCAACCAAATCCGACAATGAGGAGCATCAGCGTTCCCATCGGATCAAGATGCGCAAGTGGATTCAGTGTAAGGCGACCCATAAGTCTTGCCGTATCATCCCC
>JBPOHB010000234.1:0-16259 GCA_052036055.1 Bacillota bacterium
ACTTCGTTCATACGAACAATCGGGCGTTGGTTAATGCATGTGCTCTGATTTGAGCGCTGGTACTTCGTAAGATTATATATATCCTTAGGTCCCGTCGTTGTTGTCACTTCAATTCTGTCGGCAGATACAAAAGATACGACACCGTCATTTTTGGCAACCTTACATACGCCGGAATCTTTCGCCGCACGGTATTCCATGCCCGTTCCAATAATTGGCGATTCGGGACGAATCAGAGGAACCGCCTGACGTTGCATGTTCGATCCCATCAGAGCACGGTTCGCGTCATCGTTTCCAAGGAAAGGAATCAAAGCCGTCGCAACCGATACGAGCTGTCTGGGTGTAACATCCATCAGATCAACTTCTGTCGGCTCAACTTCGAGGAACTTTCCTTTTCTACGGCAGATTACCTTCTTATCAAGAAATTTACCCTTCTCGTCGATAGGTTCATTTGCCTGAGCGATCGTATATATGTCTTCGCGATCAGCGGTAAGATACAAGACATCCCGCGTTACGACGGCGTTTTTACGGTCGTATACACGGAAAGGCGTCTCGATAAATCCATAGATGTTCACCCGTGCAAAGGTTGCAAGCGAGTTAATCAGTCCGATATTCGGACCTTCAGGTGTCTCAATCGGGCACATTCTTCCGTAATGCGAATCGTGAACGTCACGAACCTCGAAGTTGGCTCTTTCTCTGGAAAGACCTCCCGGCCCAAGAGCCGATAGTTTTCTCTTATGCGTAAGTTCCGCGAGAGGATTCGGCTGATCCATAAACTGTGAAAGCTGAGAAGAACCGAAAAATTCCTTGACAGCCGCGCTAACAGGACGCGTATTTACAAGTTGCAAAGGGGTAACGGTCGAAATGTCTGGAACCGCACCCATGCGCTCACGTATGTTTCTCTCCATTCGAGAAAAACCAATACGAATCTGATTTTGCAGAAGCTCTCCGACCGAACGTATGCGGCGGTTACCAAGATGATCGATATCATCGATGTGACCCACGCCAAATTCAAGACCAATCAGATAACTTACGGTTGACACAATATCCTCAACAGTAAGGTGCTTTGGCATCAATTCATATACATTGGCAGACAGGGCGGCATGAAGATCATCCGCATAATTATCTTTCTCGACTACACGGATATCTGCAATAATTGAGCGGATAACCGATGTGCGTACCTTCTCGTTAATCGTTGTTCTCCGAATGTCAAAGCCCTTCAGCTCTTCATCAGAAAAACTTGCACGAATATAACGATCCGCATCAACGCGAGCGTTGCCGATCACCTTGTGAGTCTTATCCGAAACAGTCACCGTATCACCAACCGTAATAATCGGATATACAGTCACTTCATTAATACCGGATTGGGCGATCTCTTCTGCCTTCTCCAAAGTAAGAATCGTGTTCGCTGAGACAAGGAGTTCACCGTCCTCGGTAACCACGTCCTCGGCCGTCTTGTGTTTCGCGATACGACTCGCAAGAGAAAGCTTCTTATTTAGCTTATAAATACCTACGCGAGCGAGATCGTATCTCTTCGGGTCAAAGAACATGTTATTTAAGAGCGTTTCAGCTCCCTCAATAGAAGCCGGCTCGCCAGGGCGAAGCTTGCGGTATAGTTCTGACAATCCTTCTTCGCGGGAATGTGAGCTATCTTTCTTAATTGTCTCAAGAAGACATCTCTCTTCACCAAAAGTATTGATCAACTCTTCATCAGATCCAAATCCGAGTGACCGCAAAAACACGGTAAGAGGGAACTTCCTTGCACGGTCAACACGCACATAGATAACCCCATTCGAATCCGTCTCATACTCAAGCCATGCTCCTCGGTTAGGAATAACTTGTGTCGCGAATAACTCGTTGTCTGACTTATCCCGAGATGACGAGAAATATGCACCTGGGGAACGTACAAGCTGGCTGATAATGACACGCTCTGCTCCATTTATAATAAACGTTCCATTCTCAGTCATGATGGGGAAATCCCCGATGAAAACGGACTGTTCTTTGATAACGCTATCTCTTTTGTTGTTCAATCGAACGGTTACCTTCAAGGGAGCTGCGAAATTGCAATCCTTCTCCTTGCACTGCTCGATCGAATTTTGCGGATTCTCTGGATCAAATTCCTTTTCGATAAAAGAAAGTTCAATGTCACCTGAAAAATCCGTGATTGGAGATACTTCTCTGAGCACTTCCATCAGTCCCTCATTAAGGAACCATTGGTACGAATTCTTCTGAATCTCAATCAAGTCCGGCATTTCTATGACTTCATCGATATGAGAATAGGACATTCTCTCTGCTCTTCCCAGTTTGACGGGACGCACCATTACACATCACCTCGCGTATGTTCTGGCCTAAAGCCTGCTGTAGTATTGGGTATAAAACCAATACTTTTCATCATAATTTCGGGAACAAAATTCATGCTCCCTTGCGTAAATAAAGTATCAGACGATAAGCCTCCACCTTATGACGCGTTATAAGATGATAGCACTATCAATGTAAAGTGTCAATGAAAAAACGCAAAATCACACAAGAAGTCCGGGGACAAGCTTGAAGAACGGAAGAGTACGCCCATCAATCCGTGAAGGGCTCTCTCCGAGGTACTTCCCTCCGGATTTGATGTAAAAACCTTTGGCATGTGGATCGCTAAAAACATATAGGCATGGAATCTTATTATCTCTACAGAATACATACGCGAAATTCATCAGTTTCTTTCCGATGCCTTTCCCAATATATTCCGGTTTCACAAACATATGCTCAATCCAGTATCCGTGGCGCATGCATTCTTGTTCACATGGAACGTCTTCGCCAACTTCAACAATGGATAGATATGCAACAATTTCCTGTTCCTCGTTCTCCGCGACGAAAATGTGGTTGGTATCAATGTACTCCGGAGTGATGGTTAGATCTCGTTCCCATATTCGATAAAACTCTTCTGGATAGTTCCAAACATGCTTCGATGATAAAGTTATGTCTGTTAGTATCTCATGTTCTTGGGTCAGGGCGGCACGAATCGTAATCTTCATACAGTTACCTCACACGTGAATACTTCCAAGATTCTATCCAGATTTTATCATATTTATTTGTTTGTTGCACAATTGGTATTAATACGTTGCAAAATCAATCAGTCGGGGATGTAATAGGATGCTGTCGCCCGCTGCTTCAATCTTGTCCGTAACCCAAGTCTGGTATTCATCTGATGCCATACTTGTCTTCGCATCTGCCATCCACTGTGGCTCCGCACTAACGAAATAGTAAAGGGTTACGGTCGATGCGGTCTCATCTGTAAGTACTGTCATATCTCCTGCAACACGATCTTCCGAGAAAAGCCATTCGGAAAGAGGCGTTGAAGTAATAACTGTCGAATCCGTCGTGTCGCTGTCACTTCCCGATGTTGCTTGGTCAATGACACCATCAAGTGCTCCTGATTCGGTGGTGGTTGGCGTTGGTGTTGGGGTTGGCGTCACCGTCGCCGTAGCCACAGCTGCTTCAGCAGCTGTATCAGCCGCATCCTGTGCATCATCAATAAGGTCCTGTTCCAAAACACCAGAAACCAATCCGCCTGTCGTCATCGTCGAGGTGTCCTCAGAATACTTCTTAACAAGAGAACCAAACGATGCGTCGTCCGTAATGGAAGCCATATATTTTGCAGCCGTATCCTGCGCTTCCTTTAGAGAAGCAGAAATCTCCTCGTCCGTATCTCCGTAATAACTAATTGAAATGGAGCGATATGCTGCAGCCGGAGTCTGATCCAACTGTCTGCTGACAAAATATACTGCATAGGTTCCAGATGTTGACTCAATTACTGTCTTGTCACCCGCTTGACGGCTGCCCGTAAAAAGCCAATCCGAAAGTTCCGGATAATAGTATCCGATTACTGTCTTTGAATACTCTTCAATTAATGTCGGGTCAGCGCCATCGGCAAAACTATCGGCACCGTCATCTCCTGCTGCAAATTCACATGCACTGACAAATCCCGTCTCACTCGAAGAAGCGTCAACAATTGCCTGCGCCTTGTCGGCCGAAGTCGCGAGTAAAGTTGCTTTGTCCGCATCCGTCTCCGTTCCAGACAGTCCGGCAGAGATGAAATATGCATGGAAAGTTACTGTGTCGTAATCATCGGGTGCTGCATCATACAAGGCTTGAACCGCATCATCAGCCACAATAAATTGCGTCTGCATGAGATATGCCTGATATTCCTCTGCCTGTAGCTCACGTCGCAAATAATTACTAACACTGCGCACGGTTGATCCAGAACCATATGTATTTGCCAGCCACTTGTCAGCAGTCATACTGTACAAACTTGCATACGTGCGAATATTATCAATAAAGTCATCAACCTGTTTCTCGACAGACTCGAATTTATAGTCGCTCTTTTCCGCAGCCTTATTTAATACAATAATGCTCTGAAGCTTCTTTGCCGCAGACATATAGAAATACTCTCTATATGTCTGACCCGTTGTCTCGTCCATCACGGCGTCCTCGTCAAAACTATCCGTCGAATAACCGTAATTGGACAGCGTGGTCAGGTAGTTGTTATAGACACTTTGGTACTGATAATTCAATTCACAAACCGTTATACGCTCTCCGCAAACATTAACACCCGTAAGTACTTTTGCCGGAAGTCCTGTAAAATAAGCAATATATGAGAAGGTTATAAACACAGCGGCAGTAATAGAGGCCATCACAATCAGCCTAACTTTTCTGTCGGTATGTGCAACTGTAGCTTTCTTATTTTTCTTACCCGAACCTGAAGATTTCCCGTTATTCATATTGGAATCCATCCTTCTGATATATACTTTGGTATATGACACAGCACGCCTATTATAATTCGCTATCTGTAAGAATGCAAGAAATGTCGCCAAGTGTTTTGAGCCAATAAGTAGGTTTTTCTGCCTGAAGCTCTTCTTTCGGCATATATGTCCAAAGAACAGCAGCAGAATCCGCGCCGGCCCGATTTGCACAACGCAAATCATGTACACTATCTCCCACATACAACACGCGAGATGCATCCGTTATCTGAGCCATCTCCATTGCCCGAAAAATAGGCTCTGGATTCGGCTTATGCACTTTCGTATCATCCCGATAAACACAGATGTCAAAGAATTTCTCAAGCCCAAACTGTTTGATCGTAATGTCAGCAGTTTCCTGCCTTTTGGAAGTAACAATGCCCTGCAGGACAGAAAGTTTTCTGACACTTTCAAGTCCCTCGCGAATGCCGGGAAATTCAGCCACCTCTGTCACAAGGAAACGTGCGTTATATTTCTGATACGCATCAAAAAGGGCTTTCTGTGTGTCAGAGTCATACGCCGAGAAGGCATCCCAGAGAGGAAGTCCAATCGTCGAAAGCAGAAAAGCTTCGTCCTTCTTCTCACCGGTAATCTCCTGAAATGCTGCTTGAAAAGTCTTTACAATCATGGGGACAGTGTCCGCTAGTGTTCCGTCAAAATCATAAAAAACGGCATCGTATCTCAATCTATACCTCATTTCAATCTATACCACCTGTATAAAGCCTTCTCACTTATCGCTATCCGATTCCGCCCTCGTCAATTCGCCGTCATTTTCTTGTGGGATAACATGAATACGCACTTTCGAAATCCATTTATCCTCGACAGAGACAACCTTGATTTCAACATTTCCATATGTTACCTCTGGCGTCTCCGATTCTTCGGGAATTCGATCCAGTAGATGAATGACAAATCCTGCGATTGTATCATAATCCTCATCCGGGAGATCAATTCGCAGCACATCCTCCACATCATTTAGCGATGTATCACCAGAAAACAGAATATCTCCGTCAGGAAGGATCGTCATCTTCTGATCCTCTTCGTCGTCAAATTCATCCGTAATGTTCCCGACGATTTCTTCTAGCATATCTTCAATTGTTGCAATCCCAGCCGTCCCGCCATATTCATCAATTATGACGGCAAGCTGCATGCCGCCCTTCTTCATCTCCGCAAAAAGCGAAGACAAATTCTTCGTTTCGGGGACCACAAGTGGCGGACGCATCAATTCGGGAAGCATGAAATTCGCTTTGTCGCCTTCGTCTTTCAGCGCAATGCCAAGAAGATCCTTAATGTGCAAAATACCAACGATATCATCGATCGTACCATCGTAAATCGGAATCCGCGTGTATCTCTCGTTGATCGCCGTTTCGAGAACCTCATCATACGTCGCGGAAACCGGAAGAGCGACGAGTTTGGTGCGATGCGTCATGATTTCCGAGACTTCTTTGTCATTAAACTCAAATATGTTCTGAATCATTTCTTTCTCTTCATCTTCGATGCTTCCGGATTCGCTGCCAACATCCACCATCATGCGGATTTCTTCTTCCGTGACATTCTTATCGACCGCATTGGGATCAATGCCAATAGCACGAAGCAGAAGATTTGTTGATACCGTCAGAAGCTTCACAAAGGGCGCCAGAAGATAACCAAATCCCCTGACGATACCTGCGGCCGTGTACGCAACCCGTTCAGGATATTTCTGCGCCAGACGTTTGGGAACAAGCTCTCCCAAAACAAGAGAAAAATACGCCAAAATGATCGTAATGATAATCATGCTCACAGTCGGCAGAAAAGAAATGGATCCGTCCGAATCCAGCAGATTTGTCAGTCTTTGCGAAAATTTGTCCGCAGCAAAAGCAGAAGACAAGAATCCTGCCAGCGTAACACCAACTTGTATGGTAGCCAGAAAATGTCCGGGATTATCAATAAATTTCAAGATCTTCTTTGCAGCTTTGTGTCCGTCTTCCGCCATTTTGCGAATTTTATTATCGTTAAGCGTGATTACAGCCATCTCTGTTGCCGAGAAAAAAGCATTCACAAAAATCAGAAATATAACAAGTCCTAAATCAAGAGCGATTTGTCCTATACTACCGTCAGGCACTGTATGTCTGTCCGTCCTTCCTCACTGTGCAAAACGAAAAATCGTTTTGCCGACCTGCATAAAACGCCTATTCTCACGCTGTTTGCAAGCACTCATGGAAGTGAATATAGCAGATTTTACAGGTTTTCTCAAGTGTTTGGCTTGAGTTGGTCAAGCAGCGATTGTAAAATCTCTCGCACAACTTGAGGGTCAGCCTTACCACGAAGTGCCTTCATTGACTGACCAATCAAAAACTGGAAGTTCTTTTCGTTTCCACCCAAATACTCGTTTACCGCTTTTTCGTTCTGCTTAATGACCTCGGAAATGATCGGTTCGATCGAATTTGAATCGGAAACTTGAATCAATCCATTCTGTCTGACATAGTCTGCGGGATCTACGTTTCTGGAAAACACCTCCGCAAAGACCTTGCGCCCAGTCCCGCGATTGATCTTCCCCTCGAGAACCATTTTGATAATGACTCCGAGCGAATCCTCGGAAAAAGAAATATCCTCCGGCTGCATCTGCGCATCGTTAAGAAGCTTGAGCAAATCCGTCATTATCCAGTTTGAGGCCTCTTTGGCATTGCCGCATATCTCTGTTGTCTTCTCGAAAACCGATACCAGATATTTCGAGCCAGTCAGTATATCCGAATCATATTCAGGAAGCCCGAATGCCGCAATATATCGCGCCTTTTTGGCATCTGGTAATTCTGGAAGGGAGTTTCGAACCTCTTCAATATGCTCGGAAGCAATCTCAATTGGAAGAAGATCCGGCTCCGGGAAATATTTGTAGTCGTGTGCATCTTCTTTGGATCTCATTGCATACGAATATCCTTTGTTGTCATCCCAGCGGCGGGTCTCCTGCGAGACAGATCCGCCCTCCTCGATCAATTCAATCTGGCGTTTTGTCTCTCCGGCGATGGCACGCGCAATAGCCTTCAGGGAAGCCATGTTTTTCATTTCAGTGCGCGTCCCGAATTCTTTCTGACCGACAGGCCGCACTGACAGATTTATGTCCGCACGCATGGAGCCCTCTTGCATCTTGCAATCTGATACCCCAAGATATTGAAGCGTTGCTTTCAGTTTTTCAAGATACGCGATTACTTCGTCTGCCGTGCGAAAATCAGGATCAGACACAATCTCAATAAGCGGAACGCCACATCGATTATAGTCAACGAGCGTGCAGTCATCCCAGGGATCATGCACCAATTTCCCAGCGTCTTCTTCCATGTGAATTTCGTGAATTCCGATCGGGTGAATTTCCCCGGCAAGAAGAAGATCGACTCGTCCGTTCTTACATATCGGTAGATAAAGCTGAGACACTTGGTATGCCTTGGGAAGATCCGGATAAAAGTAGTTCTTGCGATCAAACTGATTATATTTCGTGATCTCACAATTTGTGGCAAGGCCTGCTCGTATAGCGAATTCAACCACTTGACGGTTCAGCGTCGGAAGAGAACCTGGCATGCCAGAGCACACTTCACACACGTGTGTATTCGGCTCGCCGCCGAATTCTGTTGTGCATCCACAGAATATCTTCGATTTTGTTGACAGCTCCACGTGGACTTCAAGACCCATGACGACTTCATATGTATTCATTTCTGCACACCTCATATGTTTGGGGATATCTTATGGTAATCTGTCGCCCGTTGAAAGGCAGCGGCTGCATTCACAATCGTCTGTTCACAATTGTGATTGCCAATCAGCTGCAGTCCGACAGGAAGATGACTCTGGTCAAATCCACAAGGAATGGCTGCTGCAGGCAGACCAACGATATTGATCAGAACGGTATACACGTCGCCAAGATACATCTTGAGCGGATCTGACAGACTCTCTCCGATGGGAAGCGCCGTCGTCGGAGCTACCGGCCCCAAAATCAGATCATATCGGGAAAACGCTTCGTCAAACGACTTCTTGATCAGCGATTTTGCCTGAAGTGCTTTCTTGTAGTATGCGTCATAATATCCGCTGGAAAGAACAAAATTCCCCAGCATGATTCTCCTCTTCACCTCAAGTCCGAACCCTTCACTTCTACTCTTGAAATAGACATCAAGAAGATCTTTTGCGCCCTCTGCGCGAAAACCATACTTAATCCCGTCAAATCGAGAAAGGTTCGAGCAAGCCTCGGCACAAGCGATAATATAGTAGGTCGGAATGGCATATTCGATCATGGGAAAATCAAACTCTTCAACGATCGCGCCAAGAGCTTCATATTGCGCCGCGGCTTCCAAGACGCGAAGTTTGACATCTGGATCGATTCCCTCGCCGAAATAGTCTCTAGGAATCCCTATGCGAAGTCCAGAAGCGGCCGCATTTTTTGCCTCTTCGAGATTAATCGGCTGCGATTCCATAGATGTCTGATCCTTGGGATCATTACCCGACACAATATTCAGAGCGGCGGCACAATCCAGAATATCTTTTCCGATTGGCCCAATCTGATCAAGAGAAGAAGCATACGCAACCAAGCCATACCGGGATACTCGTCCATATGTAGGCTTAATGCCGCTTACGCCGCAAAAAGAGCAGGGCTGGCGAATCGATCCGCCCGTGTCCGAACCAAATGTATACAGCGCTTCTCCCGCTGCTACCGCTGCAGCCGCGCCACCTGACGAACCGCCGGGAACACATTTGCGATCCCATGGATTCCTGGTCACACCAAAAAAAGAAGTCTCGGTGGTAGATCCCATAGCAAATTCATCCATATTCAACTTGCCGACCAGAATAGCTCCCGCCGCCTCAAGCTTCTCATACATCGTCGAGGAATAAGGCGGCACAAAATGTTCGAGGATCTTCGAGCCGCATGTTGTCGGAAGTCCCTTCGTGCACATGTTGTCTTTAATTGCGACTGGAACGCCAGCAAGCAAGGAGAGCTCTTCCCCCGCATCTAGTTTCTTCTGAACTTCCTCTGCTCTGGCAAGCGCTTCCTTCTCGAAAACGCGGATATAACAATGAAAGTCCGCATCCTTCTCAGAAATCGTATCCAGCATTGCCTGTGTCGCTTCCACAGCGGTCAGTTTCTTCTCGCGGATTGCCTGTCCAACGGCAAGAGCAGACATAGACATAATTTGTTTCTTATCCATTTCTGTTAACCTTTCTTCACTTTCGAAAAGCAGTCGATTCTGTCAGCTACCGGATTATTCGACCGTCTTCGGCACCTTAAAGCATCCGTCCTTCTGTGCAGGCGCATTCGAAAGAATGGAGGCGCGTGCGTCGCCGTTTGTAATAACGTCCTCACGAAAAGCATTTGTTACGGAAAAAGTATGCGCAAGCGGTTCGACATTCTCCGTATCGAGCCGATTAAGCTGGTCAATATAGCCCAAAATAGAAGCTAAATCCTTCTGCGTCCGAATTTTCTCGTCCTCAGTCAAATGAATTCTTCCAAGTACCTCAAGATACGTGATCAGTTCTGGTGTAATTTCCATGCCCTGCCTCCTCTATGGTTCGAGGCGATTCATATCGCGCGGGAACAGCGAACAATAACGAACGTTATTGTCGTTAAACAACTTCATGCACAGTCTCTCCAGCCCCAGACCCAAACCACCATGCGGAGGCATGCCATATTTGTGAATCATCAAGTAATCAGAGAAGCCTGTCGGATCCAGCCCCTTCGAAACCATCTTATCAACTTGTTCCTGATAATTATGAATTCTCTGTCCGCCTGTCGTAATTTCCATTCCGCGAAAAAGAAGATCAAAAGACAATGTAAATTTGTCGTCTTCCGGATCATCCTTGGCATAGAAAGGCCTCTTCTTAACTGGATAATGTGTCACAAAAACAAGATCACTTCCATATTCTTCTTGAAAATAGCGGCTGATTAGCTGCTCTTCAATCGGTTCAAGATCATAGGGGTCTTTAATCTTATGCCCATATTTGGCGGCGATGAGTTCTTTCGCATCGCGGAAACGGACAGTCGGAATCTTGTCGAAAGCAGGAATCGAGACGCCAAGTGCGTCACATTCCCGTGAATAATCTTTGCGGAGCAGGTCGAAAATATACGAAAGACAAGCCGTCTCCATATTCATGATATCTTCAAAACCCGATATGTACCCCATCTCAAAATCGAGGCTGATATATTCATTTAGATGTCGCACTGTACTATGCTTTTCAGCTCGGAAAACAGGCCCGATCTCATATACTCGCTCGAAAACCCCGACCATTGTTTGCTTGAAAAACTGCGGGCTTTGCGCCAGAAATGCCTTCTTCCCAAAATAATCAAGTCGGAAAACATTCGTTCCCCCCTCCGCATTGCCGCCGACAATCTTCGGCGTGCGGATATCGGTAAATCCATTCGCATCCAGAAATTCACGAAACCCACGGACAATGCCGGACTGGATTCGAAACCGCGCACGAAGCTCTCCAGAACGAAGCGTAATCGGGCGATTATTCAGATCTGTATCCAAGTTAATGCCAAGCTTCCTCTTAGAAATATTGATCGGGAAATCTTCCGTCGGAACAGAGAGAATCACAATCTTTTCCAATCGGATCTCAATTTTGCCCGGTGCTCTCTCCTCTTCATGTGCCACACCATAGAGTTCTAGCGTCGACTCCGTCCGAATCTGATCGAAATCGGTCTGATCTCCGGACGTCTTGTCCCAAATACACTGGACGAGTCCAGCCGGAATACGAATAATTATGAATGCGAAATCACCCATATCACGAATATTATGGACAGCACCGTGCAGAAACGCAGGCTGATTATTACGAGCACATGCCATAAGTCCTTCATATGTTGTAATCTGCAAAATGTCTTTTCCAGAAGCGTACTCCATAGGTTCCCTCTCTTCTAAACAAAGAAAAACAATCAGAATAGACCAATTACAGGTGAAATTGGTCTAAAAAATTCTAACACGGACGCCATACAAGTGCAAGCGATTCAGGGCTGTTTTGTCGGTCTGCACATCCATTTATAAATTTCAATTACATCTTGTGTAGAGAGCGGTAAAAAATAGCCAAGCCGTCCGCTCCCGATCCCGATATGTTCCGCCAAATAGGGAATATCTTTCTCTTGTCCACCAAGTTCTTGGAAACGCGTCGGGAGATCGATAGATGAGAAGAAAGCTTCTAATCGCTCAATACCCTGGCGACCTGTGTTTTCCGGGTGGAAATAATCCATCTCACATCCGAATACGCGTGTGGCAAGTTGCGCAAAACGCGCAACATCATGCTTCATAACAAAATGCATCCACGCGGGGAAAACAACAGCTAATCCTGCACCGTGAGCGATCCCGTAGAGTGCTGACAATTCGTGTTCAATCGCATGGCTACTCCAATCCTGCTCGCGCCCAACCCCGACAAGATCATTGTGTGCAATCATACCCGTCCACATGATATTGGCTCGAGCTTCATAATTATTCGGATCTGAAATCGCTCGCGGAACTTCTCGCAACATCGTTAGCAGGAGAGCTTCGCATAAACGGTCAGAAACTTCGACATCCTTCGTATTTGTCATATACCGCTCGAAAATGTGAGCCATTATGTCTGCCGCACCGGCCGCTGTCTGATTCTTTGGTAGCGTCTGTGTAAGGGCAGGATTGAGAATCGAAAATAATGGTCTCAATTTTGCATGTCCATATCCTCTCTTCCGACTACCGTTTAATCGAGTAATAACCGTATGTTCCGATCCCTCTGACCCAGCAGCAGCAAT
The DNA here is from genome assembly GCA_052036055.1 of Bacillota bacterium. Taxonomy (GTDB): domain Bacteria; phylum Bacillota; class Clostridia; order Saccharofermentanales; family Saccharofermentanaceae; genus Firm-13. The sequence goes on from JBPOHB010000234.1 coordinate 12,502, forward strand.
CGTCAGCACGGTAGCAATGGGGAGAACCTTCTCGGGTGCATCTCCTGACTCGAAAAAATCCCAGAAATCCCCTTGGTATGGGACCCCCAGAGCAATCGCTTTTGACGAATCAATCGTCGATCCTCCGCCAACTGCCAAAACGAAATCCACGTTTTCTTCTCTGCACAGGTCGATGCCCCGATAAACCAAACTGTCTACAGGATTAGGGAGGACGCCGCCCAGCTCAACATATTGAATATGCTCTTTCTCAAGGGATTCCTTAATTCGCGCAAGCAAGCCCGATCGCACCACCGAACCACTTCCATAATGAATAAGGACTTTCTTTGCCCCTGCTTCAGACAGCAGACCGCCAACACGTTCCTCGGTGCCTTTGCCGAAAATAAATTTGGTTGGACTATGAAAAACAAAATTATCCATCTTGCACCTCTTTCAAGAGCTATTCCGTATTTCTATTATAAAAAACCGTGTCTATGAGATGATTCTCTCACAGACGCGGTTCTTTCAAAAGCCATTTTGGAAAATTCGTTCAAAACAAGAGCAAAATTAACTCATAACCACCTGATATTCCGGCAATTGTTCAAGTTCAGTCAGATAGGCAAGTAGCTTATTCTGAGACAGAACTTCCTTGTAGTCATCCGAAACGGCATTCTCCACAAAATACATAACATGATAGCCATATTCTGTCTGAATAACGGCGGTATCTCCTGGTTGACGAGAAGCATCAAAGCACCAGTCATTGAAGGCATCTACCATCTCACCTGGCTGAATACCGGCATATTCCTGTGCTTCCTGTGCTGTGCCATCCGCTACGGCGGCATCGCCAACAGAAACCATATCGTCATACGTCGTTACCTGCGCAAGCGCGGCTTCAGCCTCAGATTTTGCTGTTGCGAGTTCGTCTTCTGTCGAATCAGACGTAGCGTAGAATAAAATATGGTATACAGTCGGAAGTGTCAGCTCTTCATCCGTGAAAGTATATGTTGCCTGAATAGCTGTCGCATAATCAAGAGCAAGTAAATAGCGCTCCAGAACGGGCGTCAGTGCATCGATCGAAGATTCTGAGCCATATTCAGCCTTCAAAACCGTATCCGAGTCATATCCGCAGGTTTCTGCATACTCGGCAACCGAAGAAGTAAACGAATCAACCTGTGTCTGATCATCATCCGTAAGAGTGTATCCTTCATCCTCAGCCATGCAAGCCAAAATAACATTGTCTTGAATCTGCTGCTTGATGATCACATCCAGATATTCCGCCCATGTCAGATCCTCATATCCTGTCTCCGTGCATGCCGCAGTTAGGTCAAAATTGCCATCCGCATCTGTCGCATAATAACCATACGCGGCATAGGCCTGATAGTTTGCGAGCATGGAGTAATAGTAGAAATCATATTCTGCTGCTGCAATCTCGATTCCATTAATGGTAATTTTTCCAGGACACACACTGTCAAGCGGTGTCGGATCAAACGCAACGGTGGTCGTCGTAGCATCTTCTGTGGTATCGGAAGATGTGGCATCCGATGCATCCGTCGCGTCAGAGGAGTCCTTCTCTTTACACGATGTAAGTAGCGCCAAACTCGAAAAAGACATAACCGAAACAAGCGCAAAGACCAATATTCTTTTCATTGATTTATTCATCCATTTTCTCCTTCATTCATTTGTTTGCTCTGTCCCGAAAAACAATACTACGATTATCTCATCCGCAAACACCAATAAAAAGGATTATATCACAGCAAAACGGCAAAAAAGATGCCCCAAACGTGGCAATCCATTGGCAAAGTATGTATTTCGGACAAAAAACTATGACAATTCGAGAAAAATGGGGCAATGATCCGATCCTTGCACATCAGATAACATACCAGCAGCGACTACCCTCTCGGACAGATTCGTATCAACAAAGAAATAATCAATCCTCCATCCGACATTTCGGCTTCGTGCATACGTCTTATATGACCACCACGTGTACATCTTTTCCATGTCTGGGTAAAGCATCCGAAAGGTATCCACAAGACCCTTCTTTGCAAACAAATCCATATACGCACGTTCCTCGGGCATGAAGCCAGATATTTTTGCATTTGCCGCCGGATTGGATAGGTCAATTTCCTTGTGCGCCGTATTTACATCACCGCAAATGACAACTCTGCGTCCGTCCCGAATCTGCTTCTCGACTTTTTCAAGAAAACAGTCATAGAAATCCAGCTTAAACCGCAAACGTTCTTCTCCTTGACCGCCGTTGGGGAAGTAAATATTGTATAGAATAAACTCGCCAAAATCAGCTTCTATCGTCCGACCTTCCAAGTCAAATTTTTCGTTTCCCAGTCCGAAGGACACAGAAAGAGGCTCTCTTTTCGTATAAAGAGCCGTTCCCGAATAGCCCTTTTTCTCTGCACTGTGAAATTAGGACGTATAGCCAGAAAGATGGACAATATCATCCGAAAGTTGGTCGATGCTTGCCTTGGTTTCTTGCAAACAGACAATATCCGCATCAAAAGAATGCAGACTTTCTGCAAATCCCTTCTTCGCAACCGCACGAATACCATTCACATTCCAGCTAACGATTCGCATATTCACCTCATTTGGCATCGACAAATGCCCCGAATTTTGTTTTCATTATAACAAAGAGTATGATGAAAGAGAAAGTGAGGTGGCCATTTATGATGCAAACGAACATTCTTCGGGAGAAAATGACGCCAGAAGAAGCCGCCGCCCTATATGAGTCCTCTCCGGTAGATATTGCCATTCTTGGTGGCGGACCAGCAGGCTTCTCTGCCGCGATCAACGGATGCACCCGGGGCAGGAGTGTCGTGATATTATCTGGCGACTATCGTGACAGTTATCTCTATAAGGCTTCTCTCATTGAGAATATGCCCGGAATTCCGCGTGTCAGTGGAGCTGAGCTCCTTGACAGATTATACGCACACGCCGTTGAGATGGGCGCGAATATGATTAAGGGTCAAGCCACGCTTGCGCTGCAATCCGAGCTCTACGACGCTACGCAAACCCAAGTACCCGGTTTTCAAATAGCTTACGGAGCAAGCATTCTTCAGGCACGAACCATTATCTTGAGCACAGGCGCGTCAAGCGGCGCTGTATTCCCGGGAGAGAAGGAATTTCTCGGGCGCGGAGTCAGTTATTGTGCGACTTGTGATGGCATGTTATATCGCGGCAAAAAAGTTGCGGTGATTGCACAGTCCAAAGACGCCCTGGAAGAAGCTCTTCATCTGAGCAAAATCGGATGTAGTGTCTCTCTCTTTATCCGATCTGCAGATGTGAAAAGATGGGAAATCGAAATTCCTGATGCTCCCTTTGACCAAATCATATATGCAACAAAATACGAAATCCTGGGAACAGAAAATATATCCGCACTTCGGGCAGACGCAGAAGAGTATCCCGTTGATGGCGTCTTTATCCTTCGATCTACCTTATCGCCAACGACCCTTCTTTCCGAATTGTCGATTTCTTCCCATTTCATCCAAACAGATAAGAAAATGCAGACAAATATCCCCGGCGTGTTTGCCGCAGGCGATTGCACCGGCAAACCGTTTCAGATTGCAAAAGCTCTTGGTGAAGGCCAGATTGCAGGTTTATCTGCAGACAGCTACATCTCGGAAACGGATGCCGCACGGAAAGTTGCAGGAGCATAACCATGAGCACAAAAGTACCTCGTTTCCTTGTCGTATTTTCCGGAGGAACCATTTCGTCACGGAAGCAGAACGGTATATTTGCCTTATCCGAGCCTCCCTATCATTTGCTTACGTTAT
>JBPOHB010000260.1:0-10804 GCA_052036055.1 Bacillota bacterium
TCAGGGTAATCATATGTATGTCCGTTCATCATCGTTCCAGAGGAATAGTGAGAGGGATAGATCATCGGGCAGACACTGTCGATGCCCGTGAGTCCGATCGTATCCCAGCCTTGACCGATTAACTGACCGTCAGATGAGCTCGATAGAATGATGCCAAACACGTCAGCGGAGATCGGCACGCCATATTCGTCTTGAATGCGAATACGTGCGGTCTGCAGGAATCGGTTAATGACCTCTTGTTTGGTAGGCGTAACACCATCCTCACCAAAATAGGGGGTCGCTCCGGATGTCGTTCTTCCGCTTGGGAAACGAACATAATCAAATTGAATTTCATCAATTCCAGCGGTGACGGCCTCAAGTGCAATGTCGATATTGTAGTCCCAATTACGCGTATCATAAGGATTGACAAAGGAATCGTCGCCTTCAATAGCAAATTGCAGAACATTTCCATCTGCGTCTTTAATACAATAATCTGGGAGTTCTGCTGCTAGAATCGGATCTTTAAAGCACACAATGCGGCCGATAACGATGATCCCGGCATCGTGACATTTCTGAATCACGGAAGATAGATTGTAGGCGCCCTCCGCTATGTCTCCAACCTGAATCGCCGTGGCGTTTGTGCTATTGAATTTAATCCCATCTGCTTCCTTCAGATCAATAACAAAGGCATTGATCTCAGAGTTTTGCGCAAGTGCAATATTCGCGTCAATATTACCGCAAGCACCGATATAGATTGCATGGATCTCTTCATGTGTGACCGTTTCGACAGATTCGGCAACGGGAAGCGGACCGAAATAATTCTCAACAACTTCGGAGGATGTCAGCAGTTCAGCTGCGGCCGTAATGGCAGGTGTCGGCGAAAGGGTGGCAGTATCTGCGGTCGTATCGGTACTTGAGGATTGTGATGAATGACTACTGTCAGTAGATTTGTGAGAATCATCAGAAAAAAAGATGGCTCGTGTGACAAGAAACCCGGATAATCCCAGGATGAGAATAAGCATAATGAGTATGAAGAAGCGAAGGAAAGCAATAATCTGACGCTTTGCCTTTCTGGAAAGTCCGCTACGTTTGGTTGGTGAATAGACATAATCGTCGGACTTGCGCATAATCGAATCCTCCATTAGATTCCTGTACGGGCGCATCCGTATGAAAATAACGCCGCAAATACTTCTGTTCATTATATAGGAAAACAGATCACCGAACAAGATAACATGAGGAACAAAAGTTCGCTCGCTAAAAATGCAGATATTGGATATCAGGTGGCGTTTCTTTGCGATAATGGTACAATTATATTGAAAATACTTTTGGCAAATGATACAGAAGAAGGGAGTCATATATGTTAACAAGAAATTGCTCCGGTGGTCTCGTATTTCGTGATGATTCTGTCCTTTTGCTTTGTAATGAGAAGCAAGAATGGGCCTTCCCCAAAGGTGTTATCCGATCGGAAACAAATGCGGAGAGTGTTGCCATTGAGCGGGTGAGAAATGAAGCGGGAATACAAGCGATGATTCTTGCACCTGCGGGGAAGACGCTGTATGAGTTCTACTCTATCACTCGACAAATGCCTGTATGTAATCGCATCATGTGGTATGTCATGAAAACGAGTGACGATGATGAGCCAGTGCAGATTTCATCAGCCTTCTCAGCTGGAGGCTTCTTCCCAGTCTTATCCGCCCTTGAGAAAATTACATACAGTCAAGATCGTTCGCTACTCATGATGGCATACCAGAAATACAAGGAGTTAGTCTGATTGAATAGAGATGAATGGATAACGTTATCAGAACCTTGCGAGGTAAAAGTAACGGAGAAAAAATCAATATTTATCGCATATGCCGCTCCGATTCACTCGCAAGAGGAGGCAGAAGGTATATATTTGCGAATAAAGAAGAAATATCCAGATGCCAGGCATCATGTATATGCTTGGCGTATTGGCAATGATACTATATTGGAGCGTCATAGTGACGCTGGGGAACCTGCCGGAACGGCGGGACTACCTGTGCTGGAAGTCCTTCGGAAAAACCAAATTGATGATGCGATTATTGTAGTGACGCGATACTTTGGCGGCATCCTACTGGGTACGGGCGGACTCTTGCGCGCATATACCAAATCGGCGACCCTTGCCGTATCGGAAGCGGTACCTGTGGCTTGCAAGAGCTGTAACGTGTATAATATTAGCGTAAGTTATTCGAATTTGGAGCGAATACGTTACATATTAAAAAAGAATAACTTCCTAACGGAAGAGCCGCGTTTCGAAGCGGATCCGATTCTTCCCGTTTTCTGTGAGAAGCAAAGAGAAGAAGAGCTGTTTCGAATCAGCCAAGAATGCACATCGGGGGAGGCTCATATCGTTCATTGCGGTAAGCATGTCGTTGAGACAAGAATCTCGGAGGCAGAGAAATGAATTCCGAAAAGAAGAAGTCTTCTGAAGAAGCTTCTTTTGGTACAATTCCATCGAAAGAGATAAGACAGCTTGATCACAAGGCATGGTGGGACATTTTCATGAGATATGTCGAATATCAGCCGCCCAATCCGGCGAATTGCAGACTTTCGAGCGATCCGGTACATCTGATTCACGGGCAGTGTTTTTCCGTTTCCGATTGCGCAGAACATGCCATTCGCGAGGCGTATGAAGAGAATCAAGTCCAGACTGCGAAGAATTATGAGGAACAAGCCCAAAGGCTAATGCGATCATATGACAGGCGGGTATATACGCAGGTAAGTCGCTATATGGATCACATGCGGTTGAAATATCTGTTTCTGAGCACGGGCTGCATGATATTCGGTGCGATTCTTGCTTTTTTGCATCTCAAGAGGGAAGGGTCCGGAAAGGGTCTTCTGATCCTCTCAATCCTCTCGATTTTTTTGTCTTGCCTTGCCGGCGCTTTGGCAGGCCTTGCGACTTGGAAGAAGAAAAGAATCCTTTTTGGCAGAGAAAAAGACAATCCAGCAAATACCCTATAAGTATTTCCTGTATTTCCTTGCGAAATTACCACAATCCTGCCTAATTTCTTCAGCATAGTCGTGCTAAAACAGTAGATAGAGAAATGAACATTGTATATAGTGTTATTTTTGAAGGGAGCGAAATGTTTATGTTAGATAAAGAAAACCAGCAAAATGAAATCAGCAAGAGTTCTGAAGAGGTCGTTTCGGATACGCCCGATACGACGAAAACAGAGATATTGAATACGGATACCAAAAATAAAAAGAGCAAGATGAAGGCATCCGTTGTTTTCTGGGCAATCGGAGCGGTGGTTACACTGTGTCTTGCTGGATGCACAATCGGAATCATTTATCACTACTTGGATCTGAGGGATGCAAAGGACGATACCAAAGTGGCAGCAACGGCCACGACGGATCTTTCAGAAACCGATGCATCTAACGTATCGCAGGATTCGGATGGCACGGATAAATATTTCAGTATAACGGACGCGGCGACACTAGCAGATACGGCAGATAAATCGGCTCTGAGCACGGTGGAAATTGCTGCCCTGGTGGGGCCCGCAACCGTATCCGTAATTGCTGAAATCAGTTACACAGACTATTATGGTCAAACCTATTCGGAATCGACCGGTTCTGGATTCATTATTTCCGCTGACGGGTACATTGTCACGAATAATCACGTTGTTGACGGTGCAAGCAGTGTGCAGGTTCTGATTCCCGGAGATGATGAGCCAATCGACGCGCTTGTTGTCGGGACGGATACCACGACGGACGTTGCTGTACTGAAAGTGGATCGCGATGATCTTCCCTATGTAACGCTTGGCGATTCGGATGCTCTTCAAGTCGGCGAATTAGCCGTTGCAATCGGCAATCCCTTTGGGGACCTAGCAGGAACGGTTACGACAGGCGTTATCAGCGCGCTAGATAGAAGCATCACCATATCCAATTCTACATACAATCTTTTGCAAACAGATGCATCCATTAATTCGGGCAATTCCGGCGGACCTCTCGTCAATTCTTATGGAGAAGTTATCGGCATAACAAATGCCAAGGTATCAGAAGGAGAAGGGATCGGTTTTGCCATCCCCATTAATGATATTAAAGACATTATCGAAGAATTGATTAACAACGGATATGTTTCCGGAAGACCTATTATGGGAATTGCCGTGACAACGGTTGACGAAGAGGCATCAGAGACATATGGTTTTGCACAGGGTGTCTATATTCGTGAGATCACAGCGGATGGCCCTGCCGATGGAATCGGGCTTGAAGTGGGCGATATGATTATTTCTGTTGATGGTGTTGAAGTTACTGCCTCAAGCGATATAATAAATATTAGAAATGAGCACGTTGCGGGAGACACGATCGAAATTACGGCGACACGTAATGGTGGTGATCCGTTTACCGTATCACTGACACTTGGGGAGGAGACACCTTCATGAATTCTGAGAGAAGAGATACACCTCACAGCAGAAGACCCATCGCTGTGAGAGCCATTGCCGTCTGTTTGGCAATACTCATGTTCGGGTCCATACTTACGGCCTTCATCATTGCTGTTGCGATAGGCTGATTTGCTTGATGGATTCATTGCGCAGATAGGATGACAATTAGGAATTTCTCTCTATTACGGACCAGATTCCTTCATCCGAGAGCCGGATGTGAAAGAGCGTAGTCTGGCGTACTTCTTGCCCAGATCGTAGTGTTGACAGAGGGCGATTATCGCACAACATGACAATCGCCTGAAGTAAAATACAATGCGTGACTCCGAGAATCGGAGTCATATCAGGTGGAAGTAAGGCAAGCTTATCAAGGAAGGCCTGAGCGCGACAGACAACTTGTCGGAAATCTTCTCCATTTGCACTTGGCACATACAACTCAGGGCGATTCCGAAAGTTATAGAATCTTTCGGGATCGCTTCTTTTTGCATCCTCAACGCGAACACCTTCCCAGTCGGAAAGTGCCATCTCACAAAGCGTATCCTCAAAAAAAAGCGGCACAGAGCGGTCGCCGATCAGTATAAGTGAGGTATGTACGGCACGTGGCATAGGACTGGTGAAGCAGCCTGTAAAATCAAAAGGGAGAAGTCGCGTTTTGAGCTTATGCGCGTCCTGTATTCCCTCTTGCGTGAGTGGAGAATTATCTCTCCCTTGCATACGCTCCTGTGTATTCCAAATCGTCTTCCCATGTCGTGTCAAATATACATCAAGCATCAGATAACTCAATCTTTCTGTTAGAATCAGGGTGCAACATCGTATATCTTGGATAATCCTTCATCATTAAATTCATAGGGATATTCCTGCTGCTTTTCAAGTAGAAAAGCCTGATAGTTATTCATGCGAATGAAGCTGTTTACTCGATCAAACCACTCGGGATTCTCTGAGGATTGGACATAGAATACGAGAATGACCTGAGAATCTGTTTCAACGATTGTTTTGTCTCCCGCGACGCGCGCAGGGTCGAAAATCCAAGCGTTAAAATCATCGCTCATCTCTCCCTGATACGTATCAGAATTGTGAGCGACGCTCATCATTCCCTCCGCAATCTCATCAGCATAGGTTGTTTCAAGGGTAATCATCGAATTCTCGTCTGTAACGGAATCGAAAATTGTCTGTGCGAGAGGAAGAATATCCGCTTCGGAATAGCCAACTTGATTAAGCGTAATATCCTCTCGGTTTATGTAAAGAAATCTGACATCGCGTAAAGGTTCGGTCTGTCTGGTTCGAGAGGAAAAGCACAAGATGATCGGGAAACCGTTCTCATCCTGGAAAATTGTACAATCTCCAGGCGTGCGGGTCGGATCGTACAGCCATGCCTGCCATTCAGCGTTGTCAATCGAATCATATCGCGCATTTGATGTCAAAGTTGAGTTAGGAACAAGCAATCGCTGTTGCTCATCCCCAGTAAAAAATGTCGCCGCAACTGTCTCGAACTGCCTTTCGTCATGTCCGATACCATCAATTATTTGTTGCGCATGAAGGTTAGCGGTGGAAATGAAGCTCTGGTCTTTCTGCTCATAGACAATGCGAAGAGAACGGTAATTGACAAGGTCATATGAATTGGGATCTTCTGCGTAGGCGGACTCAGCCTGCTCATCGGAGGCCTGAAGCTGATCAAGTTTGGCGCCGTTTGCGTATTCTTCTGCGAAGTACTTCTTTGAAAGCACATCCATAATGACATCCTTTGTTACGTATTCGCCAAAATAGCCTTTGATGTAATCATCAAGACTCACGCCAATATCTGCGGCTTTTGTCGAAAGCCAGTCAATATATGCCTGTGCCATGTCTCGATTGGCATCGGAGATGGAATAGCCATTGGCAACAGCATCATCATAGAGAATCTGATTAGCTTGAATTTCGAGGGCGGTCATATCAAGAAAATAGTCGCGATACGTCGCAAATCCATTCTCACCCTCACTTTGCAGCATTTCCTTTGTTCCAGATGCCTGTATATCAACGCCGTTTTCAAGCAAAACATAATGGTACATGAAACTAAAATCGGCACTGCTGATTTCTTCTCCCTTCAGCGTCATAGGACTCGCAAGACGTTCGGTCAAATTACCAAAACGAATAATCGAAATGCATAAAACAACAACGGTTACGATAACAAGTGGGACAAATATGTGCGAAAGTTTGACGAAGCGCTTAGTCGTAGTTTTGGGTTCATATACAGTGCCGATTCGTTTGTTTTTCGGGAGGAGGTCATCCGTGCTACTTGCGTAATCCGCGTCAGAGGAGACCTTATATCCTGGATATATTTCCGAAGGGGAACGACTCTCAAGTGCAATCTCAACGGGTATCTCGGAAGCCGGAATAACCGGACTCATTTGTATCGTATCCGATGGCATGTTGCTGCGTTTCTCGTTCACGATATCATTTTGCGGAAGATTTCCATCCGCCGAGAACGGCACAAACTGCTTTTGTGACAGATCCTCACTGGCGACAGTGGCTTCGGGAGACGGCTGCGCAATACCAGATTCTTCGCCTGAATCAAATAGGGAAGAAGGTATGATCGGTGCTCGTGTGTCCGACGGATCACTTGATCCTTTTCGTTTGCTTTTCATAAGGAACCTTCCTACTTCGTTAGTATTGTATAGTCAAATCATCATCTTGCGGGACAACAATCGTTAACGCTCCATGGAGACACTCGATTCTTACCGGCAGACACTCGCCTTCCTCGCCGTCAAGATCAAGCTTGATATCCCCTGCGTCGGGTGCGGATATTTCTAGACAGTCAGTCTGGAAATATGTGATATTTTCATTGCTGAGATGATCCCCAATCAGAAATTTGCCGAGTAGCGGGAGAATCCCACCGAACTCAAGCTTAGAGATGATGAGGACATCAAGCAAGCCATCGGAAACGTCTGCATAAGGCATAAGTCGCTTCATACCGCCAACGCTTGCGGAATTTGAAATAACGAACAGAAGCGAATCTCCGTCAAAATGATCGTCCTTTGAGTTGGCTTGCAGATGAAATCCTTTGAAAAGATTAAGGGGCAAATCTTTAGCACCCTCAAGCCAATAGGCCATTCGACCAAGCGATGTCTTACTGTCAGACGGAACCTTGTAGGCGATATCCGTAAAAAGGCCGCCAGCCGCCACATTCAGAAAATATTGGCTGCCTGCTTTGCCCACATCAATTTGTCGCGTGTGGAATTGCATAATCATCCGTGAGAAGGAATAGGGGTCAGTTGGCAAATCGAGATGCGTTGCAAAGTCATTAACCGTTCCGCCGGAGAGGATAGCCAAAGGGGTATTCGTATTACTTTGCATGAGGCCGTTAACCACCTCGTTGATCGTCCCGTCTCCGCCAACTGCCAGAATCAGATCATACTGACCGGGCTTTATTTCCGCAGCAAAATGAAGTGCATCATCCTTCGCACGAGTAAAGCAGTAGTCAGCTCGATAGAGCGCTTTGGCGTCGACAAGATAACTTACGATATCGTCGACGGTTTGGCGGATGGTCTGACGACCAGAAGATGGATTCATAATGATTCGGACTTTGAGTTCCATGATATTCCTCGTCTGCAAAATGTATTGTCTGTCTTTGTACAAGTGACCATAACAGACCTAAATTCTAACACAACCGAGCAGCAAAAAAAAGGGAAAGAAAAGTCCCACGGCTTGTGCCGATGGGACTTTTCGGATGAAAACATGAGAGGAAGATGGGGAGCAGCGGGTGCTTAAGAACGGCCATGCTTAACGCGATCGCGTACTTCTGCTTTCTTGGCATCATTAAAGCGATCGACCGTTCCGACGAGATAACCCGTAATGCGGCGGATTCTTTCGAATCCAAGCCCTTCTTGCCCTTCAAATTCTTGGCGGCCGCAACAGGGGCAATGATCGCCAATGATTCCGTTATATCCACAAACGGGGTCGCGATCAATCGGGTGGTTAATCGACCCATATCCAATTCCTTGTTCGCCCATGAAACGGATAACCTTCTTGAAAGCCTCAAGATTAGATGCTGTATCTCCGTCCATCTCAACATAGGAGATGTGCCCGGCATTCGTAAGTTCGTGGTAAGGTGCTTCTGTGCGGATTTTGTCAAAGATAGAAATATTGAAATATACCGGGATATGGAAACTGTTCGTGTAATACTCTTTGTCCGTGACACCTGCAATTCTACCAAAGCGATTGCGATCAATACGAACAAAACGTCCTGACAAGCCCTCGGCAGGTGTTGCCAGTAATGAGTAGTTCAGCCCTGTCGCAGCCGCTTTCGCATCGCAAAAAGCACGCATGTGCGAAATGATCTCAAGACCTAACTTCTGTGCGTCTTCGCTCTCTCCGTGATGCTTGCCGATAAGCGCAATCAGTGTTTCAGCAAGACCGATAAATCCGATGGACAGAGATCCGTGCCGAATAACTTCTTCAATTGTGTCACGAGGACCAAGCTTCTCGGAGTCAATCCAGCAATGCTCGCCCATAAGGAAAGGAAAGTTATAGACATGTTTTCTCGCCTGAACCAACATGCGCTCATAGAGCTGATCCGATACTAACTCCATCTTCTCGTCAAGCATGGCGTAGAATTTCTCCGTGTCGCCGCTTGCAAGAATACCAAGACGTGGCAGATTGATTGAGGTAAATGACAGGTTTCCGCGCCCGAAAGTTGTTTCGCGTGTGGGGTCGTAGGTATTCCCCATAACGCGCGTACGACAACCCATGTATGCAATCTCGGTCTCGGGACGACCATCCACGTAATACTGAAGATTGTACGGCGCATCCTGGAAGGAGAAATTGGGAAAAAGTCTCTTCGCAGAGCATTCGCATGCAAGTTCGAAAAGATCATAATTGGGGTCGCCAGGCTCAAAATTGATTCCCTTCTTGCAACGGAAAATCTGGATCGGGAAGATCGGAGTCTCGCCATTTCCAAGGCCCTGCTCCGTTGCCACAAGTAGATTGCGGATGACCATTCGTGCTTCGGGAGATGTATCAGTTCCGTAATTGATGGAAGAGAAGGGAACCTGTGCACCGGCACGGCTATGGAGAGTATTGAAATTATGCACGAGCGCCTCCATTGCCTGAAAAGTCGCACGATTCGTCTCCGTATAGGCGTGTTTTCTGGTATATGCAATCAGTGCCTTCTCTGTATCATCAGAGATATCCATAAGCTGTGGGAATAAGGATTTCAGCTCCGAAATCAGGGCATGATCATACGATGCTGATTCGACTAACTGGGGAATCTCAGAAGAATTCTTCTCAAGCTTCAAAATCATAGCCTTGATTTTTCCTTCGGAGTCTTCAGAAGGAATACCCACAAGCAGTTCGATTGCATCCGTCAAAGCAAGCTGGTACTCCTTGCGATACGTACAAATAACACCTTGTGCCATGACGCGATCAAAATTAGGCAGTGACTGACCACCGTGCATATCGTTCTGATTGGACTGTACGGCAATACAGGCCAGAGCCGAATAGCTCCGAATATCTTTTGGCTTCCGCAAGTGACCATGTCCCGTGTTGAAACCGCCCTCGAAAAGGCTAAGCAGATCAATCTGGCAGCAGGTCATTGTCAGTGAATAGAAATCCAAATCATGAATATGAATGTCACCGGCATCGTGCGCCTTAGAATGTTCTGGCTTCAGCATGTAAGCGCGATAATAGGCCTTCGAGCTTTCAGAACCGAATTTGAGCATAGAACCCATTGCGGTATCACCGTCAATATTTGCATTTTCACGCATCAGATCGCTATTTTTGGATTCGGAATTCACGATATCATCAAGCGTGCGCATGAGCCGAGTATTTTTTTCGCGGACTCTTGAACGCTCGGCACGATACAGGATATATGCCTTTGCTGTTTCAGGGCATCCTTCTTCCATGAGGACATGCTCGACCATATCCTGAATCTCTTCGATTTTTGGAACGTTCACACCCTGAAGTTCCAAATATTCGCCGGTACGAAGGGCAAGGTCAAGAGCAATCTCTTTTGACTTGCCGTTTCCTTCTCCGGTTGCTTCAAAGGCCTTTGCTATGGCCGTTGCAATTTTCTCAATGTTAAACGGGACCTGTCTTCCGTCTCTCTTAAGCACTCTAGCAATCATGTTATACCTCCTTCACCGTGAAGAAATAGATAGCATTTCCTCATCGGGTATTTCATTTATACCGCTATCTTGTACCTAAATCAATAGGCAGACACAAGATATTGTGTTTCTTTCTTGTTACACAAAACGATTCGCGTTTGATATATGTCAAATTCAACACGGGCGAAGAAGTCTGGAAACGCCTCATATTGCCCGAAAAACCAGTGGATTCCGAGTAAAAAACGAGATTTACATGTTCTCGAAAAAGTTATCTTGCAGGCATAAGATGTGCTAAAATGTTCCTTATGTAACATACGAAAAGAGTGGAAGAGGATTCTATATGAGGGC
>JBPOHB010000086.1:0-1562 GCA_052036055.1 Bacillota bacterium
CGAAAGAGCTAGGATTCATTAGGGACACTTTTGAAAAAGTGATCCGCTTGACGGATATCTTGCAATTCTTTGAGGGTGATTCACTTCTTTTTCATTCGTTGGCGCTAAAAGGAGGAACAGCCATCAACCTGACTATCTTCAAACTTCCACGCTTATCTGTAGATATTGATTTGGATTACTGCCACAAGATTTCCCGGGAATGTATGATTGATGATAGAGCAAGAATCAATGAGCGAATAATGCGCTTTATGGCAGCTTCTGATTATCATTTGAGTGAGAAGTCAAAACACTATCATTCGCTGGATTCATTCGTTTATACCTACATGAATTGCGGGGGAATGAAGGACAATATTAAGATTGAAATTAATTACTCCTTGCGGTCGCATGTCTTGCTACTTGAAAGAAGAAATATTGAGACTTTGGGTGTTTTCCCCCATGTTGCGGTAAATTCAATTGCAGCTTTGGAAATATACGGAAGCAAAATCGTAGCCCTGTTTTCGCGCGCTGCCGCACGCGACCTGTATGATGTTAACAATATGGTTTTGTCCGGGATGTTTGGTGACACGGAGAAAACGATGCTACGTAAGTGTGCTCTTTTCTACTTTGCGGTAGGGGGCAAGGAAATCCCCGAGAGCTTTGCGTTTGATCGGTTGGAGACGATTACGCATTTCAAGATCCGTACAGACCTTCTTCCAGTTATTCGAAAAGATGATGCGTTTGATCTTGAGGTAGCTCGAAGGCGAGTGAAAGAATATCTGGAAGATATTCAAGTGCCAACAGAGAGCGAATGGGAATTCCTTGATGCATTTCGACACAAGAAGTATTCTCCTGAATTGCTGTTTGATGATGCCGAGATTGTCGAAAGATTGAGGAATCATCCCATGGCACTTTGGAAAATGCAAGAGCACTAACGTTCTATTTTATACAACGTCAAGGCTCTTTTTCTGTCGAAAAAAACAACATCAACTAGCAGCATGCCATCGTGCCATTGATGCGCTCTGCCGTAGCGGATCTCAGGAGAGGGAGCGGGAGAGACAAGCACGATAATGGTTACTATTAAATCGAAACCCCGGAATGTATGAGTTGATGAATATCTTTACACTAACTTTATGCCTGACGTGCTAGGATAAGCTTAGTAAAGGGAGGTAGAGAGATGAGTATATTTCACAAAGTTCCGAAAAAGCATATCCTAGCTGTAAGATGCAATGATCCTGTGTATTTCCGTTTCGGCTGTGCAACGCAAAATGTCTCAGTAGAAAAAGTTTTTGCTGGAAGTGATATGGATGTTGGTTCTGTATTCAACATTCTCGTCTCATCAAGCTTATCAGAAGATGGAGACATAACCGTAAACGGGAAGGGCTATTACGGAACTAACTTTGTAAATACAATGGAACCAGGGAAAGTATATCTAGTTTTTCTGGATAGAAAAATTGATAATCACGATTCTTCGGACCCAATATATCGTTTCTCTGAAGAGTTTCTGATCAAACCTCTTTTTTCCTATGAAGAAATGGGAAGTGAACCCTTGTCTAGCGAATCTGAAGGATCTGCCTCGGTGTCCT
>JBPOHB010000155.1:0-26295 GCA_052036055.1 Bacillota bacterium
GTAGCATGCCCCATTGGTTTTTGTTAGCGCAAGAATATTGTCTAGATAGAGAGAACTGTCAAAATCAGGATCCGTATCCATATATGCAGATAGATCCAGTACCATCCCACTTTTGCCCCAGGTGGAATAGTCAAATTCATTCCCGTAATACATGTCTGGACCATCCCCACTTGAGAAGTCTGTAAGCATATTCGTGCGAGCGGTGAAGTATGTATCTTCGTCCGAATAGGGATATTTCTCGCTATAATCAACGAGCTGTATACGATACTCTGCATTGGAGACGTTAAATTCATACTGCGCATACAGGAGCGTAGTATCAGCCTTAAGGTAGTATCCGCCGATCTCAAGGATCTTCTTGTTAGCATTTGGGTTCTCATCCTGATGCGTGAGCAAGACAATATCGTCCGATCCCGACCCATCAACAGACGAGTAGGTCAATACCACACAATTATCTGATAGAACAAAGTCTGAAGGAATACTATATTGATATTGCGAAGGAGGGACATCCACCTGATTCCAGTCGAGGATCTCCTCTTTCTGCGATGAATCGACATTCATCTTATATATGCCTGCCATGTCACATACATATCCGCGACAAATCGTAAAATCGTAATTAGTATAATCTAATACATCCCCAGCCTCTGACAAGGATAGATTTTCCGTATCTATCGTCACAAGAGGCCAAGCAGTTGAGAGAAGCGCAATACGCAAAGTACCATTATCATCATAAAAAGTGAGTGGTCCCGCCTGTGCTTCATAGTCGCCAAGCAAAATGGTGCCGACTTTCTCGAAAGAGGCACTATAGACATCAATTTGAGTGCTTGATACAAAATACCATTGGTTTTCAAAACATATATAGTCGTATATGTAATCAGATCCATCCCCGATGGGGGCAGATTGACTCACTTCTTGCGTAGACATATCCATAATTTGCAGGACATATTGTCCACTCGTATTCATCACAAGGTAGGAGAACTGATCGTCAGACAGGAATTGGCAGGAAATCACATAGGAGCAATCAGAAATGGGAATCTCGGAAATGAACGCACCAGATAGATCCATCAAGTAGAGGGAGTAACCGACCGTAGCGTATGTAACGAGATCATGCATTTCGAGAATAAGCACAATTGCCTTCTCACTTGATGCTGCTAGATTCACATCATAATGCAAGTCGCTGATGGTGTCGAGGGTCAAGCTCTGCGCCGAGAAATAACTGCTATCCCTTTCGATGGTTGGGATTGTATCCGTGTTGCTAGCTACTTCCTTCTTGCACCCGACAACAGAAAAGAGAATAGCAATAGCCAGTGTCATGCAAAGAATCTTCTTCATTATCCACTCCTCCAAAAACCTAATTATTCGCCGTCTCTTGTAGTCTCAATCCACTGACCTGAAGTAGCATCAATAATGGCACAGTTCGTATCCGTGCTAAACATCGCCCCTTCGTGATAAGTAAAGATCCAGCAGGGAAGCATGCAATAATCATTATCAACCCCAGCATCTAGGATCGGCAAATAGGCGAGCCGCACCTCATAGATGGAAGGCGAGTTTGCTCCGGAACTGGAAAGTGTTGCTACAGCCGTATTGAGTGCAGATTCCAGCGTGCAGAGAGGTACGTCTGCTGTAATGACAGAGGTCTGAAGGAAATAGCCATAGATAGAGGTGTCAACAATCACATTATCGACGATTGTTGTCTCTATATTTGAATACCCTGACATATCTTTCTCGCCGCTATAATAGACGAAACCGCCAGTAAGATCATTTGCAACTGGCATGTCGTTTATTGTCTGGAAAGAGCGATAGTACTCGAAATCATTTCCATTTACTGATGAAGAATAGACAAGATAGTTATCAGACAAGGAAACACCGATCTTGTCGTAATAGTCCGTGATGAGAGTCCGGGAATCGCTTCCATCATTTTGGTAGGAAGGGACAATATCGCCAGACAGCATCCCCGCCGAGAGCGCACTGCTGATTTCCATCCGTAGGTCCGAATCCGTAGTATATCCAATCCCATAGTAAGTCTCATTCATTTGAATTGATCCCAGGACGGGGTCTGTATATGTGAATGTATCCAGATCGTACAGCACTCGCTCATAGGCCAGGGGGGCATACATTTTGTCGACAGTATGACTTGTCTCTGTCCATGTCGACTGCACTTCCTTCGCTATATCTGTCTCGTCAAACACACGCATCTGAGCACGGATCACGTCCACTGTTCCTGGATCATAGACATCTCGTGTTGTGCAGACATAGGCGTCTACCGAAATAGTCCCATACTCTCCCGTTAGGTAGTACTTCCCGTTATCTTCCGTTATCGAGAATGCGTCAGAAGGAATATCCGAGGAAGAGATTGTAGAAATAGTCTCTTCGACTTCCGTGCTACTGGATTGGGAGGATTCAAGTGCCGTATTATTCTGATTACAACCAACGATGGCAAGAAGTAAGACACACGAGGACAACAGAGCTATATATTTTTTATTAAGATGAAATGCCATATGCAGTTACCTTTCCTCTAGGTTAAGGTTGCCAGTTTAATCCGAGCGTTGCATCCGTGTTCGTCGAAGAGCTATTCATGCTTAAGGCTAGATGGAAATACGCATTTTGCCCACCAAAGCCAGCCGAATAGTCATACCATCTGCTTGCCGTGGTATAGTTGCCTGTATTGTACGTGTAAGCCGAAGAGGCAGCAACGTTTGCGGCATCACGCATTCTGACTAGATACGAATTACTTCCCCATGTCATTGACGGAATCCCGACAACGGAGTATCCAGAAAGGGTTATATGCCAACTCGAGCCGCTGGCCGTTCCTTTTGCGACATTGTTGCTATAGGCAGAGCTGCCGCCTCTTGTAACGGTAAGAGTCGCGTGATTATCGTCAAGAGCACTCGCTGAAAAAGAAAATGAGAAGATCAGAATAAAAGACATAAGCAATGAAAAACACATCTTTCTTTTCATGTTATTTACCTCCGTAGATATTGCATATGGCATTTCACTTGATCACTATATTATTATTATTATTGTTATTATTTGTCAATGGAATTTCGGTAAAAAGTTAATATTTATAAGAACAATCATGAGAGATGCTTCACAGAGAATGACAGTTGCACCATATAGTTAGATGATGGGAAAATCGGGGGGAAAGATGTCCAGATCGCTTCTGTCCACTTGCGCGCCGCCGAATCACATGGTATGATTCTGCCAGACTCGGTTCAGATTCTTCTTTTCCACAAATCCTGCAAGCGATCAGGGAAAAATGCCCTTTCGCCCTTTTGTGAATCAGCCCGGTGCGATTCCATGCAAGATTTCAGTGTGTTCCACGCTACAAGTGGACGCATATCTGAGGTTTTCAAGGAGTTGACTGATTATCCCGGGTGTATATGCCGATTCACGAGATGGCTCAGAGCCAATCATCATTGCAGGAGGAAAAGAAATGACAAATCAATCATCCAAGACGACAACAGAACAAGAATCCGTTTCCCCAAACAAGAATCACGAAAACAAAGCGAAAAGCCTTGCGAAGAAGTTCGCCAAAAGGTACTTCATCGACGCGCTTGGCGCGATGGTGTACGGACTATTTGCATCTCTTCTTATTGGTACCATTCTTAAGACGATTTTCCAGTACATTCATGTCGAGGCTTTCCAGGCCTATTTTCAGCAGATTATTTTCTGGACGGGGGCGGCGTCTCCGCTTGTCGGAGCAGCTATTGGTGTCTCCGTCGCTTATGGTCTGAAGAGCAAGCCGCTTGCGATGTACTCGGCTGTTGTTGTTGGCGGACTTGCCTATACGATGAATGCTGTGGTGGTGACTACAGGCTCATTTTCTGCCATTACATTTTCGGGCAAAGGATCGGCGGGACCGGTAGGCGCGATTATTGCCGTAATCATTGCCGTCGAGATTGGTTCTTGGCTTACGGATAAGACGCCGTTCAACATTCTTGTCGTTCCGGCGGCATCCATTCTTTCCGGTACGCTTGTTGCCATTCTTGTCGGACCTCCGGTCGGACATTTCATGACATGGCTTGGGGTGGTTCTTGAGAAGGCAACCCAGCTCTATCCCTTCCCGATGGGCATAGCGGTTTCTTTTCTTGTTGGTCTCTCGCTTGTTGCACCGATTTCGTCAGCGGCACTTTGCGTCTCAATTGGGATTTCCGGATTGTCAGCCGGGGCGGCGACGGCGGGATGCTGTGCGCAGATGGTCGGATTTGCCGTTGCGTCTTTCCGTGAGAATCGCTGGGGAGGACTTGTCTCGCAAGGTATTGGCACCGCGAAAATTCAGTTCCCGAACATTTTGCGGCACCCACAGATTCTGATTCCAACACTGATGGCTTCGGCTGTCGCTGGACCTCTTTCGACTTGTGTCTTTAAGATGACGAATAGCTTCATCGGCGCAGGAATGGGAACGTGCGGACTTGTCGGACCCATTGAGGTTTTCCGGACAATGACGGACGCGGGCAGAGGAAGCCTGTCAGTTCTTCTGTCGATTCTGCTAGTTTATATACTTATTCCGGCTTGCGTTGCACTGGGAACTTCCGAGGTGATGAGGAGACTGGGATGGATCAAGAAGGGCGACATGCTTCTGATCAGAGAATAAGCGCAGGTAGATTTCTATATCGGGGCACGTTTCGTAACACGCGTATAACCGCGCGTTCTGAGACGTGCCTTCTCGTTCCCTTTCTTCTCTATTTGTGGGCGTCATTTACGAAAAATGCACAAATGACAATCTCGTTTTCATGGTATAATAGGGAAGGTTGAATAAGCACCGGAGTTTACCTTGTTTGAGGAAATTCCGGCGCATTTTCGTGCCAAAATTGTTTGCTCGCAAACTAAAGGAGAATGAATACGCATGGATGTTTGTGCCGTGGTTATGGCCGCCGGTGAAGGCAAGAGAATGAATTCGAAACACTCAAAAGTTGTCCAGAAAGCTGCTGGGAAACCTCTGGTTTGCTGGGTTGCCGATACTCTTCGTGAGGCGGGCGCTTTGGAACAGGTATATATTGTCGGGTTTAGGCAAGAAGAGGTCAGAGCTGTTCTTGGAGAAGATGTTGCGTTTGTTTTGCAGGAGCAGCAGCTGGGAACGGGGCACGCGGTTTTACAGGCGGCGCCTTTCTTAGAAGGCAGAAACGGCTGTACGATTATTCTGCCAGGCGACGCTCCGATGATCACGCCCGAGACACTTCGAGCGGCTATTGATATGTTTAGCCGAGATGAATATGGTGCTGTTGTGGTATCAGCGCAGGCTCCGGACCCGACTGGATATGGTCGCCTTGTCCGAGATGCAGAGGGAAATGTCGTGAGAATTGTCGAAGAACGTGATGCTTCGGACGAGGAGAAGAAGATTCGCGAAATCAATTCTTCGATTTATTGTTTTCGCACGCCGTTGCTACTTTCAGCCTTGGGTCGGATAGATGCGAAGAATTCTCAGAAAGAATACTATTTGACAGATACAATTGAAATTCTGATACATGACGGACACAAGGTTGGATCCTATCTGACGGATTTTGACGAGACACGCGGCGTAAATGACCGAGTCGAGTTGGAGGCAACGGGGAAGCTTCTGAATCAGCGCATTTGCAAAAGGCATATGAGAGCGGGCGTTCAGATTATTGACATGGAGCGGACGTGGATTGATCCGATTGCCGTGATCGGAAGAGATACGACAATCTACCCCGGAACCATTATTCGGGGAGAGACTGTTATCGCTGAGGATTGCATAATCGGTCCGGATTCGCATCTTGATGGCGCCATTATTGGCGAAGGTACAGAAATTTTTCAGTCGACTGCAATTGACTGCACGATTGGCAAATTTTGTCAGATCGGGCCATTTAGTCACATCCGTCCGAAGAGTGTTCTCGGGTCGAATATTACGATCGGCGCTTATGTCGAGATCAAGAATTCGAAAATGGGAGATTTTTCGAGAGCGCGGCATCTTACTTATGTCGGTGATTCGAAGGTCGGAAGGAATGTTAATTTCGGGTGCGGAACTGTGACCTGCAATTATGATGGGCAGGATAAGACCACGTGTATCATCGGGGACAACGTATTTATCGGCGGCAATTCCAACCTGATCTCGCCAGTTCATTTGCACGATAACTCATATGTGGCGGCAGGTTCTACCATTACTGAGGATGTGCCTGAATTGGGACTTGCGATTGCCAGGACACATCAGGTTATCAAGGAAAACTGGGTTGCGCAGAAGAATCGTCTGCGTAGTTCGGATCTTATTCCACCAGATCGTTTTCGCGGATACAAAGGCACGCCGACAGACCATATGCACAAGGAGGAATAGGCTATGTGGCTTGTGGTCGGGTTGGGCAACCCGGGAAAACAGTATACCTATAATTGGCATAACTGCGGATTCATGACGCTTGATGTGTTTGCGCAGCGCAACAAAATAGCTGTTACGAAGGCTAAGTTCAAGGGTGAGTGCGGACAGGGTGTGATTGCTGGTGAGAAAGTCGTTCTTCTTCGGCCACAGACATACATGAATCTTTCCGGTGAGAGTGTACGCGAGGCACTGGATTTCTACAAGATCCCAGTGGAAAAGCTGATTGTATTTTATGACGATATCGATATTCCTGTCGGCACGATTCGGGTCAGGCAAAACGGTGGACCAGGAACACATAATGGGATGAAGTCAATTATCTCCTGTCTGGGCTCTCAGAATTTCCCTCGTATTCGAGTCGGTTGCGGACCTGTTCCGCCGCAGTGGGATCTGGCGGATTTTGTCTTGTCAGATATTCCCAAAGATTGCCAGAAGCAGATGTTCGACGCTTTTACCGAGGCGGCAGAGGCAGCGGAGAAATTACTTATGGAGAACCTATGAATCCTGAAAATGAAGCCAATAAGATTCTGTCCTATGCGAGACGCGACCCGATTTTCGGGCAGATTCTTGAGAATTTGTCGGAAGCATCGCCGCGTCACATAAATATAACAGGGCTGACCGCAAGTCAGAAAGCCTATTACGTGATGGCTTTGGCAAAAGAGACGGGCAAGCGCCCGGTTATTCTTGTGCAAGACGAACTTCGCGCACGCGTGCTTATGGAAGACCTGTCCGGTTTTGCAGATGGAGACGTTCTCGTTTTGCAGCAGAGCGAATGCAATTTGGCGGATGTGGATGCATCTAGCCGCGACACCTCGCTTGCCCGCATCGGTGTGATTCGAAGACTTCTGACCGGGGATTTCGGGGCAATCATTATACCTGCTGGCGCACTTCTTAACAGGATGATGCCTGTCGAGGATTTTTCGAAATGCCTGATTTCACTTCGACTTGGCATGCGGATACGACCGGAAGATTTCGCGATGCGGCTGATCGGGATTGGCTACGAGCGAGTTCGGAAGGTAGAAGGACAAGGCGAATTTGCTGGGCGCGGCGATGTTTTCGACGTTTTCCCCGCAGGGAGCGATCACCCGATAAGACTATCCTTTTTCGATGATGAGATTGATCAGATTAAGCTGTTTGACTTAGAGACGCAGCGATCTTTTGAGCAAGTCAAATCTATCGAGATCGCGCTTGCCAGAGAAATACTGATTCCTGAAAACAAGAGAGCTAAGGTCGCTCACGAGATTTATCAGGCTGGGGAGACGGCGCGGGCTGAGGCGGTTCAAAGAGGCGCGTCGCGCGATATTTGCGAGAATTTCTCCAGAATTGCCGCGCAGGATGCGGAGAAAATCAGAGAGAACGTGCTTTTTTCGAGTCTGGATAAATGGTCTGCGGTTATTATGCAAAACAACGTGTCGATTCTGGCGTACATACGCGCGGGTGCACACGACTTGTTTTTAGACGAGGCTCTCTCTTTCCGCAAAAGGCTTGACAGTGCGCAGGCAGATTTTTCGCAGCGCTTCTCTTCGCTACTTGAGAAGGGGCAGATCCTTCCGATTTCTGAGAATGCAATCTGGAAGGGAACGGATATCTTCCGTGAGCTGGATCAGAAGGGCCGCGTTATTTCGCTAAGTGAACTTCCGACTTCGGGAAACGGACTGCCGTCCGCACATAATTACTCGGTTTTTGGGCGGGCTTGCGATCGTTTTCGCGGACACGAGGAGAGTATGGCGACGCTTCTTTCGAGCCGAATCTCTGCAAAGAAAGATACGGTTCTTATGGCGGGCGAGGGCGCGCGCGCAGAGCGGCTTCGCCGTTTCCTGGACGATCATGGCGTTTTCGCGGAAATCTCTGCGCGAAACTTGCCGTCTGGATTCGAGTATCCAGCCGCGAATCTTCTTGTTGTCGGAACGCAGGATATTTTCGGAATAGATCGACCCATGCGCCGAAAGAAGAGTCTGGGCATTCATATTGATCTCTTCAGCGATCTGGTCCCGGGGCAGCTTGTCGTACATGAGCAGCATGGTATTGGCAGATATGACGGGATGGTCAATCTGGATGCAGGCGGTGTCAGAAGGGATTACCTCAAAATCACGTATGCATCGGACGATTCTCTATACATTTCGATGGAGAATCTCGATCAGATTCAGAAATATGTCGGCTCGGAGGGACGAAACCCCAAGCTGTCACGACTCGGCGGACAAGAATGGAATCGCATGAAGGAGAAGGCAAGAACGTCTATCCGCAAGCTTGCGGTGGATCTTGTGGAGCTTTATGCGAAAAGAAGTTCAGTGAAGGGCTATGTTTTCTCGCCGGATTCCGTGTGGCAGAGGGAGTTCGAGGAGGATTTCCCTTATCAGGAGACGGACGATCAGCTTGCGGCGATTGCGGATATCAAGGCCGATATGGAATCGGAGAAGGTTATGGATCGCCTCCTTTGCGGAGATGTCGGTTTCGGGAAGACAGAGGTTGCTTTCCGCGCAATGTTCAAGTGTGTTATGGACGGGAAGCAGGCTATCCTTCTTGCGCCCACTACGGTTCTGGTTCAGCAGCATTATGAGAATTTATGCCGGCGGCTTGCTGCGTTTCCGATCAAAGTCGGGCTGCTTTCACGTTTTGCTTCGGCTGCGGATAGCAAGAAGTCTGTCGAAGGATTAACCAAAGGGACGGTTGATATCGTCATCGGTACGCATCGAGTTCTCTCGAAAGATATTTTGCCGAAAAATCTAGGTCTTCTTGTCGTTGACGAAGAGCAGCGATTCGGTGTCGAACATAAGGAACGTCTCAAGGCCATGCGCAATTCAGTAGACGTCCTGACGCTTACTGCTACGCCGATTCCCAGGACACTTCACATGTCGATGGCCGGAATCCGCGACATTTCTGTTCTGGAGGAGCCGCCGCTCGATCGGCGACCGGTGCAGACGTATGTGATGGAGTATGACGAGGATATCTTAAGCGAGGCTTGCCTTCGGGAGATATCTAGGCAAGGTCAGATTTTCTATCTATATAATGATACGCACCGCATACTTGAGAAGGTGGCCAAACTCGAACAGGCCCTTCCGGGCGCGAGAATCTTCTACGCGCATGGCAAGATGGGCGAGCGACAGCTTGAAAACATTATTGAGAGCTTTATTCTGAAAGAGGCGGATATTCTTGTCTGCACAACGATCATTGAATCAGGAATAGATATGCCGAACGTGAATACAATTATTGTCGAGGATGCGGACCGTTTCGGACTGGCGCAACTCTACCAGCTTAAGGGTCGTGTCGGCAGATCGGATCGACAGGCGTACGCATACATTACTTACAGGCGAGACAAGGTTCTGACAGAGGTTGCGGAGAAGCGGCTGACGGCCATTCGTGATTTCACGGAATTAGGCTCCGGCTTCAAAATCGCGTTGAAGGATCTCGAAGTGCGAGGCGCCGGGAATCTTCTGGGGGCAGAACAGCATGGACAGATGGATGTAATCGGGTATGAACTCTACTGCCGTATGCTTGCGGAGGAAATCAAGATTCTTGGCGGCGAAAAGGAAATTAAGTTGCCGGAGGCAGTTGTCGAGATGGATGTCGACGCGTATATTTCGCCTGACTATATTCCAGATGACGGACAGAGAATGGATGCCTATAGACGTATCAGTGAGATCCAAAATGAGAAGGAATATATGGATGTGCAAGACGAATTAACCGACAGATATGGCGACGTGCCCCATGAAGTTACCATTCTTTCGGATATTGCGTATATAAGACATACGGCGGCTCGCAAAGGCTTCTCGAAGGTGCTTGTCAAGAACGATCAGGTTCTCCTTTACTATGCGACAACCACAAAGCCGAATATGGAAGATCTTTCGAGACTGCTGGCGCACAAAGATTTCAAGGGACGAATTCTGGTCTGCGCGATTCAGAAGCCATATATTGCGTACCGACCTGTCAAGGAAGACCACGGGAAAATAACACAGAAGATCAGACACTTATGTCAAGTGCTTGAGGGAGAAAAAGCATGAATATCATTGATCTGTCGGGTCAGATTTATGAAGGAATGAGCGTCTATCCCGGCGACCCCGGGGTTACGCTTATGAAACTTGCGGATTTTCCTTCGGATGAATGCCGTGTGACGGAACTGAAGATGGGAAGTCATACCGGGACACACGTAGACACGCCCGCACATTTCCTCCCAAATGGGAAAAGCCTGACCGAGATGCCACTTGCCCAGTATGTCGGAGAGGCAGTCTGTGTGAAAGCTTCTCTACGTTTTGATCTTTCTCGCCCAGTTATCTTTCTTTCTTCGGAAGAAAGAAATCGTATCCGAAGGCAAGACCGTGTCATTATTTCGACGGGGTGGGAGAAAAACGCGGGCAGCGATGCCTATTTTCAAGATTTCCCTGTCTTCTCAAATGAACTACTGGAAGACCTCATCTCGTTGGAGATTCTCCTTATCGGAGTTGATTTGCCATCCGTGGAGGATATGACTTCTGCAGAATCGGCGCACAAGAAATTACTTTCACGGGAGATTGTGATTGTTGAAGGGCTTATCAATCTTGCAACTCTGCAGGAAACGAGGTTCTTTCTGTCAGCTGCGCCGCTCCGCATTTGTGGCGGCGACGGATCTCCCGTTCGTGCATACGCAATTTCGTGACACACATCACAGAAAACCCTGACTTTTTGGAAGAATAATCTGGCTGTTTTGCAACTTGCGCTTGGCGATCATGCAAAAACGCAATGATTAATTTCCCAAAAGCCATCTAAAAAAGTGCGCATTGCAGCGTTTTTTTGGTTGCTGTTGAATCAGCAGATGGACTAATTGATACATTTGCCTGATTGCATGAAACGAACAAAAGGTAGCATTTTCAGTTGCTTTCAGACTTTTTGATATGCGTAGAGGAATAGAAAACAATGGGAAATGACGAAGGGATATGCGTGCATGAACGAGTAAATATATAACCGAAGAAGAAACAAATTTTTGAAACTTCGAAAAAAGCTATTGCATTTTTGCATCACGGTGATACAATGACAGCATATACAGTTGCAGAGGCGCAAGGAGTTCATCCTTGCGCCTCATTTTTTTTGTGGGAGGAGCGATAATATGAAGAAAATCGAGATGTACATCCGTCCGGAAAAACTCGAGACTGTCAAAGAGATTCTCAATAAATCTGAGATCTATGGTCTGACAGTAACGATGGTTTCTGGTTGCGGACGTCAAAAGGGTCGCAAGGAATTCTACAGAGGTGCAGAGTTCAGCTTCAACCTTTTGCCGAAGGTCAAAGTGGAAACAGTCGTTCACGATGATGCGGTGAAGAATGTCGTTGACAAGATTACTGAGACCATTCGCACAGGTCAGGTCGGAGACGGAAAGATTTTTGTTCTGGATGTACTTGACGCAGTGAAGATCAGAACAGGAGAGAAGGGTGAAGATGCCATATAAAGCAAATAACAAGAGCAAGTTCATGTCTATTGTCGGGCTGTTCATTATGGCGATACTGATTCTTATATCCGGAATTGGATTTTCCATATACAGCCTGATCAACAACACAGAGTTTACTGTGTTTAAGACGCAGGTTCCCGGTGCGGTATTCGGTCTTGTAGTAGCCTTTTTGGGCATCCGGTATCTTGCTTCCGTTATGCATTTGAAGAGCGAGTTAGATTCTACGGATTCCGGGTTTTCGTGGAGCAATTTCCGAAAAGCTGGCAAATCGACAAAATCTGCTTCGGCTCACAAATAAGGCATCAGATCAAATAGAGTATTTTATTGATAAGAAAGAAAAGAGGGTTGAGGATGAGTAAACTTAAAAGAGTCATTGTTGTTTTATTGACAGTCATGCTTGTCGCGATAGCTTTCTCTGCTATCGTTTCGGCTGCCGGAGATCCGTCTGGCGCAGGATACGACAATTCTACAGGAACAGAGTCACTAACAGATGTTGCCACGATGGCAAGCAAAGCACAGATCAGTGCTAACTTCGTATGGGTTATGATTACAGGGTTCATGGTTTTCTTCTTCCAGTGCGGCTTTGCAATGGTTGAGACAGGTTTCTGCCGCGGAAAGAACGCAGCACATACCATAACGATGAACTTCATGGTTTTCTTAGTGGGTGCAGTCGGATACTTTATTGCCGGTTTCGCACTCCAGATGGGCGGCAGTGGCGGCAATATCAACTTAGGCGACGGCGGTTCCGTATTGAACGGACTTCTATCGATCCCGGGTCTTGGCGGAATTCTTGGTTATAAAGGATTCTTCCTACAGAGCGGCGGAACCTATGATGCCGGCGTATATGCACTCTTCTTCTTCCAGATGGTGTTCATGGATACCACTGTTACCATTCCGACTGGTTCCATGGCTGAGCGTGTCAAATACTCTGCCTATGTAATTATCGCATTCTACATCTCAATCATTGCATATCCTCTGTTTGCTAACTGGGTATGGGGCGGCGGCTGGCTTGCAACACTTGGTGCAAAGTTCGGTCTCGGTCATGGTGTTGTTGACTTCGCGGGTTCTGCAGTCGTTCACTCTATGGGTGGTATGATGGCTCTCTCCGGTGCGATTGTCATCGGGCCTCGTATTGGCAAATTCACAAAAGAAGGGAAGGCACGTGCTTTCCCCGGTCATCACATCCCGATGGCTATCGTCGGAACCATTATCCTCTTCTTCTGCTGGTTCTCGTTTAATGCGGGTTCAACCTTGAACGCAGGCGATTTCAGACTTGCTATCGTTGCTACAAACACGATGATTGCAGGCGCTATCGGCGGATTGGTCGCAATGTTCTACATGTGGATCAAATTCGGAAAACCAGATCCTTCTATGACAGCAAACGGGGCGCTTGCAGGACTTGTTGCTATCACGGCTCCTTGCGCATTCGTTAATGGTATTTCTTCCTTCATCATTGGTGCAATCGCAGGTGTTCTCGTCTGTGTATCTGTATCCTTTGTTGAAAACAAGCTTAAGATCGACGATCCTGTCGGTGCTATCTCGGTTCACTGTGTCAACGGCGTGTTCGGCGTACTTTGCGTCGGTATCTTCTCTGACGGCACATATGGTGATGGGTGGAACGGAGTAGCTGGCGGCGTGAAGGGCATTCTATATGGCGACTGGGGACAGCTCGGCGCACAGGCAGTTGCCGTTTTGGTCTTGATCGTCTGGGGCTTCGGTGTATCCTTCCTCTTCTTCAAGTTGCTTGATAAAGTTTGGGGTCTGCGCGTATCGCCAGAAGTCGAGCTTGAAGGACTTGATCTGGATGAGATGGGCGCATACGGATATCCTGATTTCCAGATCGTGAAGTCCGAGCTTGACTATGTTGCATCTGATGCAATTCCCAGCAAGTAATCAGTCTTCACACGAGATTGGTTTGGTATTTGATATAAAGCAGAGAGACCGCTTCGCAAGAGAAATTGCGAGGCGGTCTTTTTCACCTTGCGAATCAGATACGAGGAAAGTGCGATTTTTATGGCGTGAATGCAAAAAGGCAACACAAACTTTACTCGATTTTCTTCAAAAGCAACATCATCTTTATGGCACGTTCCTTTCGTATACGGCAAAATGAAGACATCGATCGATGTGGTAAAAATGATACAATTTGATTTGTGAAAGGCATGAGGATATGGATATGAGCTTTGGAGAAAATTTGCAGTTCTATCGGAAGAAAATTAATATAACACAGGAGCAGCTAGCAGAAAAGCTTGAGGTTTCGAGAAAATCGGTTTCAAAATGGGAATCAAATACGACGTATCCAGAGATGGATAAGTTACTGCAGATGTGCGAGTTGTTCTCGTGCACGATGGATGTCCTTCTGCGAGGAAATGCGGAAGAATCTTGTTGTGAAGACACAAGTGATTATGATCGTCATATGAATAACTTTTCGCGAGCAATAGCAGCGGGCATCGCCTGCTTCTTTCTCGGCGTCACACTGCTTCTGGTCCTTCGGGCGGCTGCGGTATCACAGACCCTTACAATCATGGGGCTTCTTGCCTTTGTCATTGTCGGGATAATGATTTTTATTACAACAGGAATGAATCATGATGCATACACCAAGCGGCATCCGATGATAAAGCCGTTTTATCCAGAAGAGGATATAGCACGATTTGAGAAACGCTTTTCCGTCATCATTTCTTCTTCAATCGGACTTCTTCTGCTAGGTGTGATGTGGATGGTCGGAAGCAGGGCACTTGCATTGCCGGATGGGTACGGACGAACTCTCTATGTAGCCATCTTCATTGCCATTTTGGGTCTTGCAACTACCGCAATGACGTACGCAGGTATGCAAAAAGATAAGTATGATATTGAAAAGTACAACCAGACAAATGCAATCGCAACGCCGGATTCCAAACCAACGGAAGATCCGATTGTCGGAAAGATTTGCGGAAGTCTCTTTATGATTTCGATAACGGTCTATCTGATTTTGGGATTTGTGTGGAATCTGTGGGCAAAGGCATGGGTGGTGTTCCCGATTTTTATCATGCTTTGCGCGGTCAGCTCAATCCTTTTCGGAAAGAAGACGAAGTAAGGGATGCAAATAATTACAATAAAAAGAACAGGACACGGCGACTTGCATCCGTGTCCTGCTTTTTTTGTGAAGAAGAATAAGAATTATGTAAAATAGCGGCCGAGCAGACCTGCGAAGGCTTTTCCGTGTCTTGCCTCATCACGCGCCATCTCGTGGACGGAGTCGTGAATCGCATCATAACCAAGCTGTTTCGCAAGTGTAGCAAGATCGGTTTTCCCCATCGTTGCGCCATATTCCGCCGCAATGCGAACGGTTAGATTTTCTTTGCTATCAGCGGATACGACCTCGCCAAGCATTTCTGCGAAGCGCGCCGCGTGTTCTGCTTCCTCGAACGCAATGCGCTTGTATGCCTCGGCAACCTCTGGAAGTCCCTGCCTATCGGCCGCTCGCGACATCGCTAAATACATGCCGACTTCCGTACATTCGCCAGTGAAATTAAGGCGGAGACCTTCGATGATTCTTGGATCTGTACCTTTCGCAACGCCAATAACATGTTCCGCTGCCCAGACCATCGCGTCTTCATTAACCAGACTGAATTTCTCACCTGGCGCGCCACACTGCGGACACTTGTCCGGTGCACCCGATCCTTCATGTATATACCCACAAACAGGACATCTGTACTTCATACTGTATTTCCTCCATATCATCGATTATTTGCTTTCATTTTACCATGTGAAAACCACGTTGTAAAGAATACTACGTTGAAAAGAACACAGTTTACGAAGGGCGAGAAGATGAGCCGCTTCGTGCCAAGTGCTTTCACTACCTTATTTCCTGTGGTAATGTAAGCAGATACAGTTGCATATAGTAAAGGAATCGAGGAAGACATATGAGAGTAGATTTTAAAACGCCGATATATTTAGTCAAGGATATCGCAATTTCGAAAATCTTCTATGAGAAAACATTGGGAGTTGCCATATTGCAGGACTTCGGATCTTTCGTTGTTTTCGAAGGCAATTTCGCCATTCATTCGGCAGATGTGTTATAGGGATATATGGACAAGAACTATGCAGGTGGGCGCCTGGGCTCCGACAATCTTGAACTCTATTTTACTTCGCCCGATCTACCGGCTCTTCAAAAGAAGTTATCCGATGAGAATGTAACTTTTATCCATCCAATAAAGGAATCTCCGTGGGGCGAGAAGGTCCTTCGCATGTATGATCCAGACGGTCACATTGTTGAAATTGGCGATGCGGTGTAGATGCAACAGGTTAGTGAGTACTGCACATTTCGAGAGAATCATCCACAAAAAGTGAGGGAGTAACCGAAAATGTCAGGAAATCCAGCCGACAAGATTATTTTCCAGAAGGCGCGAATTGCCTCAGAAACAAATAACCCCGCAGCCAAGCACTTTCGCACCGCCACGGGGGTTATTGAATCCAGCCGCTTATATTCGTTATGTTGGTGAGACGACAGGTTCGACCTCATCCGTACCCACCGAAGTAACCACAACTTTAGATGATCTGGATACCCGAGGCTTCTTCACGGCAACCTTCTTAGGGGCCTTGACCTTGACGGGAACCGGGACCACTACCGTCTTCACAATAGCCTCGGGATGCCATTTCTCATATCCAGGTGTGCGTGGGAAAAGATTCGAGCCGATGATGTCGAATCCGGCAATATCGAGTCCCGCCTTCTGAAGTCCAAGCAGTTGAGGGAGATCAACATAAAGACGTCTGCACTGTGGGCAAGTCCGAAGAAGAACCTGCAGATGCAACACTTGTCCGCCCTTCTTGTCCTTGGAATATTCGAGAAGAGCCATCTTCTTGTTCATCATATAACGATCGAAAGGACAATCAGATGGATCACCGCTCTTCAGCAGGCGAACATAAGGGACAACAGAAAGGGGCTTCTTGGTGATGTATGGCTCACGCGCCGCTTGCGCAGATACCAGTGTGACAGCGGGCTCATCCCCGATGACGGGCGAATCGTAATCTTGCATACTTATATTCCTCCAAAACTTGAGAACATACTTCTGTCTATTCTCACACAAACCTATCAATGGTAATTATATTAGCGGATTAAGTATACCATACTTTACCATAAAAATGTGGGGGAATATGTGAACGTTATCGGCAAAGCCCGCATTTTCTCTCCTGAACCAGGCTCATTTACGATACGGGTACAATTGCCTGCATCGGGCAAAACCTCACGCACTTCATGCAGTGAATGCACTTCTCTTGATCGACGATGGGAAGTCCAAACCCATCTTGGCTGATCGCGCCCACGGGGCACTGAGCAATAGCTGGGCATCTGTGATTCTGCGGACAGCGATTCTGATTCATTGTAATTGTCATAATTTTCTCCTTAAGTGGATTTCTTATCAGTACATTAGCACGAAATGGATAAGAAGACTGTGACAATGTCACAAAGGGGGAAGGAACGGCATTTTTTTGCCACATCAGGTGCCTCACTCATGTCTACTTCTTCAGGTGCCTTCTCGCCACTACAGGACGAACATGTAAGCAAAAGCAAACGATTGTCAGCAAAATGATCCATTTCTACAACGTTACTTCATCCTCCCATTATGGATACGGTAGAGATATACGTGAGAAAAGAAGGTCTAGAAGCACACCTCATACAGTTGGTGATCCTCCATCAGAAAGTACAATTCCTTTCCTCCCAGGAATGCCAAGATGCTGCCTCTACTATTTAGGTCAG
The DNA here is from genome assembly GCA_052036055.1 of Bacillota bacterium. GTDB lineage: Bacteria > Bacillota > Clostridia > Saccharofermentanales > Saccharofermentanaceae > Firm-13. The sequence continues at coordinate 17,470 of JBPOHB010000155.1, forward strand.
TCAATTCTTCGCAATAGGTGAGTTGCGAAAGATCATCCGCATCCATCAGATAAATATGCCCGTCCGCGAACTCGACAATCATGCCCGTATCCCCCACCTCAACATGGGCAATGTCCGCAGTCGTATATCCGTCAGGTAATTGGGTAGAGAAGCAGTCATCTTCACTCAGAAAATTATATGCATATATGTTTTCGCTATCGCCAACCTTCTCGTAGATCACTTCTCCGCCCCACCAGTTCAGGGTACCCGTCGCAAAAATACGTGCAACATCCGTAATACGAGGATTGTAGAAGACGGAAAGAGCATAGACTTGTTCCTCTTGGGTAGCCCCTGGTTCAGGCGATTGCATTTGCGCGATGGAAAATCCGCCTAGAGCACAATAGCGCAAGTCGTAAACTTCGTTATTCTCAAGCAAAACAAAAAAACTCGAGTCGCCGTAATATATATCACGAACAGAATAAAACGCCACGTCCTGGTCTTCTTTATATATATAGAGTGGCACATCTTGTACCTCATCACAATCCGTGTACTTCAGTGTCGTATCATCTAGAGATAAAATCATTGGCGTGTTAAGCGATGAAATATTGGCATAACAAATGTTGGGAATCTCCATTCCCTCTCGGATAACGGCGTCAGCAGATTCCACACTGTCCCCATTACCATATGGAATTGGGTATAGCGAATACGTGCCTGCTTCGCACTTGACAAGATACTGATCTGTATCCATTATTCCCACTGCATTCTCCGCAACCTGTTGCGCATTATTAAGTGTCCCATCATAGTCGGTAATTGCCGCGACAACATGATCTGATGTAAGTACCGTCAGCCCAGAACCCGTCTGCGCGATATCCATGATTGAGAAGTCAACATCTTCTGGATCATAGCAAAGTTCCAGAACGTCATTTTCGTAATTGCCCGTCTCCGGCAGAACATCGGAATCTTCCCCTTCACGATCTTCCGATGTAGCCTGACTGTCTAGCCCTCTCTGCGTCTCCTCATTATTGTCTGGTGATGCCTCGTCATGGTTGACCGTCTGTCTTGTTGTGGACGGCTTATCTTGATCACGACTCCGCGCGATCAAGATACAGACAGCAACGGCAGCGATACCAAGCACGGCACAAAGAACTACTGCCATCCATTTGATGCTGGTACCCGCGCGAAAACCGTGAACACGCGCCCCTTGTGTTGCCGATTCTCCTGCATTTTTATGAAAATTTGCGGTTACGGTTGGAACGAGAGTTTCACTTGCGTCAGCGCGGAAAAATCTGGCAAGGAACGGAATCGCAACGTATAACGTATCTTTATTATCTTCCTCGTACATCGAAATACCCTCCTTAAGCTTTGCTTTGGCAAGATGAAGACGCGATTTGATAGTGTTTTCCGAACAGCTCATAAGGATGGAAATCTCCGCGATGGTTAGCTCGTCAAAATAGAAAAGCAAGATGGTCCGATATTGCACGTCAGAGAGTCTATCTCGCATGATTTGCAGCATAACGTTTCGCATATCCTTCTGAATAATATAACTCTCCGGCAGTGACTCAAGGTTCGTATCTGGAATATCCTCTGCTTCGTCTGCTTCGTCTGAACTGATAATCCATTCTTTTCGCGCAACGAGAGCATCCTTGCACTTATTAACTGCAATCCGGTGCACCCATGCCGGGTACTTCTCGGGTTCGGCAAGAGAACGAATTTTCCGAAAGGAAGCAAGATACGTCTCCTGCATCAGATCCTTCGCATCTGCTTCATTTTTCATGAGTCCAAGGCAGGTATAATACACCGAGCTCTTTGTTGACTCGAAAATCTTTTCGAATGCCTGCTGATTCCCTCTCTGTGCGCTTACAACATGTTCCGTAATGTTCATTTCCATTTCTTCCCTCCATACGTAATAAAATATGCCGCGAATGAACGTCTCTATCCAATAAGACGGATAAAGAAGATGAAAAGTTTAATGATACGAGAAAATCATACAAATATCTGTCTCATACATGCATCGGGGAATTCGACCCGAGAGCTGAAAGGGATGATCTCGAAAAAAGATCTCCAATAGGCATCCTCTTTGTGCGTGATTCGTGAAGTGATAATCTAACATCTTATTATACAGAAAACTTATTATCCACATGCTTTTTGAAGACAAAAAGTAACGGGCTCCAGACGAATGAACAATAGCGCCCCTGAATCCAGAAAATATCTCATATCCAGAAATCCTTGTAATTATGCGCGTCACTACTCATACCTAATGTTGACTCAATAATGGTTGTTTTAGCGATTTTGTTTTTATCTGGAATAGTAGCTTGTTGTTCAGACAACAAGTCAAAGCAGTAGAAATCAATTTACAGCTAAATGATAGATGCATTTCTGAGTCGAATATCTGCCACAGCGCGGCAAGGCAATGATATCGCGAATTGACTTAAGAATAGTGATAATGTATTATGCTATCTAAATGGGGTGTATTGTTATGAGAGGGCATAGTCGATGTGTTCTGCTTGCAATTATTTTTGTTATATGTTGTTTTGCATGTTCGTCCTGTAATGGTGAGAAGGCAAGCGAAGAAGCAGGCTTGAGTGAGGCACCCAAAGTGGAAATCAGCCTTGATGAGGATTTGCCAATCGTGAGTGAGGGAGATGTTCTCTATATTTCGAATTCTCTCGATCGGCTCAAAGCCTACTCCTCCTTTGCGGAATTGAGTAGCGATTCTGCTAATATCCTTTCGGGGCTTTGTATAAGTTCGACGCCTGTTTTTCAAAATAACGTTCTGTATACTTTGTCCGAGATACAAGTTAGCGAGGTCTATAAGGGAGATGTATCCGTCGGTGATACCATCACAATTGTTGAGATGGGTGGCAGGACGACATATGAAGAGTATGTGAAGGGTTCAAATCTCACTGAGAAATCTTTCTTGCAAGGCGATGAGCAGATACAAGATGATCAGGAGATTGTTATCGGTGATGACGGGTATTTTCCACTTAATACGGGCGAGCAGGTTCTTCTGTTCACAAACGAAGCGGAGTATTTTCTGAAGGATATTGAAGAAGCTACGTATAGTATTCTCGGCACGTATGATGGGAAACTGTATCTTCAGGAGGATGGCACATATAGGAAGGCAGCTTCTTCTCAGACGGATGCGCTTGCGTTTGATGATTCGTCTTTGACGATTACTGAAGAACAGCTTACGGATTCCACGGATTGAGCTAGATTACCGCATAGACATATAAACTACCAAATTGTCGGTGCCGAATGTGGTAGTTTATTAGCGCCGCATATACTGCCAGTACAGTCCAATAAATGAGAAAAGCCTCATATCCCACCGAAGTTCCGCAGGATCGCTTTGCGATCCGAAGACCTGTTCGTACGGTGGGATATGGGGCTTCTTGTTTTGGCGCTTCGAACAGGAATCGAACCCGTATCAGCAGTACCGGAAACTGCTGTCCTATCCGTTGAACGATCGAAGCACACAGATCGATTTGTTACGAGTTTTTCACAATACCCGCGTGAGTCATTATAGCTGTGAATGGGCAAAAAGACAAGGTAAGTGAGGGGAATCGGGTCGCCTTTTCTCAGATTATGCCAGACGAATGAAGTTGTATTAGCCGCGAAATGGATTTTTTATTATCTTGTGAAAAACCTGTTGACAGCTACTACAAGTCGTAGTAATGTTGAATCATTACAACGTGTAGTGAATGTGACGTCTGCGAATGAGGAGGTCGATTGTGAAGAAGATCACGAGTTCCGAAAGGATCATTATGAAGATAATTTGGGATGCGAAGGACACGGTTACTTCAGGATATGTGCTTGAGAATCTGCCGAAGGACATTTCATGGAAGATGACGACCGTTACCACCTTTCTGTCTCGTCTGGTTTCTCGCGGGATGATTCTGATTATCGACCATAAGGGGAGAACGAATTACTATGTTCCAGCTATGAGTGAAGACGAGTATTGCGAGAAGGCTATGCGGGATGTGATGCATGGATCGGGACTTTCCTCAATTAAGAATCTGATTGCATCGCTCTATGAGTCAGATGACATTTCAAGAACGAATATTGCCGCGCTACGCAAATGGTTGCAGGAGGAAGGGTATGATAAGGATAATCACTGACAATATGCTTTATATGGGAGTTGCGTCTGCCATTTTTTCACTTCTCTTGTTACTTATCACTTGGCTTAGCCGTAACCGGCTAAGCAGCAAATTGTATCTTGCCGGTTGGACCATCGCACTTGCGATTCTTCTGGTACCTGCCTATGCACTTTTTGTCGCCACAAGCACGCAAATCCCCAGTAAATTGACGCTCAATAATCGTTCGATTCCCGTGGCGTCCTATCGTGACGCCTATACGAATAACATGGATCAGAGTGTTCTATATATGCTTGGCGTAGATCGTTCGACTCATCCGATAGAGAATCCGCGCACAGATTCATTGACAGCAGATGGCGAAGCGGAAGAAAATGTGATCGATGAGGCAAGTGCCTCGGTTGAAGGGGATATTGCAAACATCGCAGCAACGGTCACGGAGTCAGAGACGCCTGCTATTGTTGCCGACACGAGATTCGCTTCCGATAATGGCGTTTCCTTATTGACACTGCGAGAGATTCTTTTCGTGATCTGGATCTTCGGCGTTGCCAGCATCGGCGTATGGAAAAGCGTTGCATACTTCCGGTTTAAGAGAGAGATGATACGTCGGAGCCGACCGTTTGATCGCTTGTGGGAAGATCTGATCCCATCGAAGAGCGTGAAAGGGTTTCGCGTTCATGAGGCAAGAATCGCATCGCCGATTGTTTTCGGGGTTTTCAGGCCGATTATCTTTATTCCAGACAGTCCGCAAAGTGAAGAGAATATCCGATATGCGCTCATGCATGAAAGGCTCCACGTTTTGCGGAAAGATTTACTGCTCAAGACGATTGCGGAGATCGGAGCCGTGCTGAATTTCTTCAATCCGTTTGCCTGGTTGATTCGAAACAAGGTAGCACGTTATTCGGAAGTGTCCTGTGATGAAGCCGTCGCGATTTTACTCTCAGAAGAGGAACGGAAGGGATATGCCCTGTCGATTTTGGATTATATGGAAAAAGCGTCCGTGCCTGAGCAAAAGTACCCCGCGCCACTGATGTCGTTTTCGGGGAAGCCAGGAGATGTTAAGGGGAGGATTAAACACATTATGGAATTCAAAAAAATGAGAAGACCGGTTGCTGTGATCTCGTCTTGTACAATCCTTCTTGCGATGATGGTCGGGCTTGTTACCGCTTGTTCACTTGCATTTTCCGGAAAGAATCAAGATACGGATTCTCTCGAAACGAATGCGACAGCTGCTTCAACCGCTGACGTTACGGATACAACGACGGAACCGACCGCTTCCATTCCGTCGGATGGGATCGAATTGTCAGACTTTTCGATTGCACCCACCTTCTATTTGGCGACAATGTTTTCCGATTATGGATATGCAATTGTTCAGGATAGTGATTCAAATCAGTACTTTTTCATTGATGAGAGCGGACAACAGGTGGGTGACATTACGTTTGATCGGTACCTGACAAATGGCTTCCGAATTTGGAAAGCGTACGGTGAATTTGGCGTCAACGGGTATTTATGGATACACTACAATGGATATTGGGGATTCGTTAATCAGGATTGTGAACTCGTCGTAGAGCCGATTTATCAGGACGTCATGTCATTTGGCAGCAATGGCCTCGCGGGCGTTTGTGTTGATCACAAATGGGGATTTATTAACGAGAGTGGCGAGATGGTTATTGAGCCACAATTTGACGAGGTTGGAACCTTTTCTGCAGATGGTCTTTGCGAGATTGGATCAGATGGGAAATATGGATTCATTGATGCATCTGGAAAAGTCCTTGCTGAACCAATTTACGATGCTGTTATTTTTGACGGGGGTTTCTATGATTGGATGGGACCATTTTCCGACAATGGCGAGGGCTTGGTAGCTGTATGCAGCGCAGATAAATGGGGACTTCTTAGCACAAATGGAGAGGTTCTTAGCCTGCCGATTTACGATTCATTTTTCTCTTTCGCTTCCAATTCGCTTGCCGTTGTATATCGGGATGAAAAATACGGATACATAGATGCAAAGGGAAGCGAAGTCATACCTTGTGAGAACGCAAGTGCATACGATTTTGGAGACAATGGACTTGCCGTTGTTTGCAAAGATGATACATTCGGGTATATTGACTCTTCGGGCGAATATGTGTTGCAGCAGCAATATGATGGTGCAGGTAATTTCTCAGACAATGGTCTTGCTGCTGTTATGCTTGACGGTGTTTGGGGATACATAGATGAGCAGGGAGAATATAGAATTGAACCGAAGTATGAGTGCGCCTATGATTTTTCTGATTCGGGTTACGCGGTTGTCTATGTTGATGAGAAATGCGGTGTAATTAATGAAACAGGAGAATACGTGATTTCCCCAAGTTATGGCATTCTATACGAAATTGAAGGGACGGACTCGCCCGTGTTTGCAGTCATGGAGGATGATAAGTGGGGTCTTATGGATGCGTCGGAAGAATATATTCTTGAGCCGAATTATACGTACCTTACTTTTCCTCGTCCCGATAGTGATGAAGGATATGATCTGATAAATCATTCTGCTATTTCGGCTGCACTGATCGTGATAGACGGGAGTAGTGCGGACGAACCGTATTTCGGAATTGCATCGTCTGATGGAACGATTCTTCTTCCTGCATGCGCAGAATATGCGGGACTTGCAATTGCCAAGAACGGAATGGTCGCCGTGGAGTATAATGGCAAATATGGCTATGTACAATTACCGGGAGCAAGCTGACTCCCGTGCTAGGGAGAATAAATATGGACAGTATCAATACATTAACGCTTGCCCATCGCATCGTACAGGAACGAGTCAAACCAGGCAACTTCTGTATAGATGCGACGGCGGGTCGGGGTCAGGACACCGCTCTGCTGTGCGAGCGGGTCGGAGCAACAGGGAAGGTGCTTTCTTTTGATATACAAGAGGAAGCAATCACGAGTACGAGAAATCGCCTGCAAGAGCGCGGCCTTTCAGAAATAGGAACGGTCATTTTCGACAGCCATAGCAATATTGATAAGTATGCATCCCCAGAGACGGTCGATTGCATTTTGTTCAATTTTGGCTATCTGCCGGGCGGAAACCACGAAGTTTTCACGCACGCAGATACGAGCTGCGAGGCAATTGAGAAGGGGCTATCGCTTCTGCGCGATAGTGGGATTATGTGCCTGTCTCTCTATTTTGGAGGGCCTAACGGCTATTCGGAGAGAGACGCAATCCTTGATCTGGTGAAGAAATTTGATCCGAAAAAATATACTGTAATTATATGTCAATTTGCAAACCGAAAGGCAGATTGTCCCTTCCCCATATTTATCATAAAAGGTGCCTATTAGGGACTGGCAGCCACATCCAATAGGAGCTTCGCGCGCGTTTTTTATAGAATATGGAGAAGAAGTATCGTCAAGGAAACGGATAGAACCATACTGAAAACAACATCAGACACATAGTGTACGCACAAATACAAACGCGAAAACGCAATGAGTGTAGCATACGTGATGGCAATCATTCCTGCAATTGGCAGAAATGAGAAGATGACGGTCGCCGCTGCAAAAGAAGAGAAGGTGTGCCCGGATGGGAAAGAAAAGTCTTTCGGCTCGTCAATAATCGTGTTATATTTTGAACAGGATTCGAAAGGTCTTCTTCTGCGGAAGAGATTCTTCAACAGCAAATTGATGAGGAGCGCGCTGAAGAGAAGTGCGATCATACCTGTTCTTGCACACGCCTTACTGATTCCGGATAGGTATAGAAACGCGAAGGATAGTACCCAGATGCCACCAAGATTTCCTGTATACGAGATAATCGGCATGACTTTATCACCTAGGCGAGATCGTGTTGTCTTATAGATCCAATTGAGTGCGAGCGTATCAATTCGAAGAATTGCATCCATATTATTTGACCCCCTGTATAGTTTAATCAAACCATGTTTTCCGGAGAGAATCAACGAACATTTTGTTAAGAAAAGGTATAATACGCGTTATGAATCAAATAAGCGACAACATCCATATCGGAGAAACCGTGCTTTCCGGGAAAGTTGCGCTCGCGCCGCTTGCCGGAACGAGTGATGTCGTCTTCCGAACAATCTGTCATGAACAGGGCGCAGCATACGGATGCACGGAGCTTGTGAGTGCACGCGGCATCCGCTATGATCCTTCACTGACAAGATCCTTTCGCTATCTGGAAATACAGCCAAAGCGAGAAGGGCCTGTTGCCATACAATTATTCGGATATGAACCGGGCGATTTCTCGGAAGCCATTAAACGAATTCTTTGCCACGAAAAGCTTGCGCGTGCGACTTGCATCGACATTAATATGGGTTGTCCCGTTCCCAAAGTGGTGAAGACGGGAGCCGGTGCCGCACTTATGAAGAACAGGGTGCTTGCCGCGCAAATCCTTCAGGAATCTGTTACTGCGGCAGAGCCATACGGGGTGCCGATATCTGTTAAGTTTCGCAAGGGCTGGGACGATGGGAGTGATAACGCAGTCGAATTCGCCTTGATGTGCCGTGATTTCGGAGCAAAAGCGATTACCATTCATGGCCGCACTCGTGCGCAGATGTATCACGGCCAAAGTGACTGGAAGTGCATAGCTGCCGTCGCCGATGCGCTTCGCGGTTCGCACATACCTGTTTTCGGAAACGGAGACGTACGAAATGGTGGCGATGCACTTCGTATGCTCCAGGAGACAAATGTTGACGGGGTTATGGTCGGTCGTGCCGCACAGGGGAATCCTTGGCTTTTTCGGGAAATCAGTACTGCACTTGAGACGGGCGAAATCATACCCTAT
>JBPOHB010000279.1:0-4586 GCA_052036055.1 Bacillota bacterium
AACAGCAAAAGCGGAGATCAGTCCGCACAACAAACAAAGGGCACCGCGGCCTTTCCCTAACTTTTCCATCGCCTTCTCGATGAACATGGACCCTAACGAGTATGCCATGGAAAATGTAAATGCAAAGGTGGTGCACATGGATAAATTGTATGCGATTGAAGTCTTAATTCCTGAGAATTTCGTGATAAACGCGTAGATATACTGACCATAATAGTAGTAGTTAATGCTCTCACCGGCAAACCAGGGGTCGGCACAAGGGAGCGTATCCGACCGAACCAGTGTGTTCAGGAAAGCAAAATCCATAAATTTCTCTTCCCCATTGATATTCGGAAAATGACCGCGAAGAAAACACATAAGGGCAAGAGTGGCGATAAAAAGGGTTTCAGACCATGCGATGGCTGAAACATCACTTTCGGTTGATAGTGCTTGGAGTGCAGATTTCCGGGTCTTTGGTAGTCCCCAAGAAATACCGGCAAGAAGAAAAAGGGAGATACAGAGCCAAAATATGGTAAAGCCAATGAGTTGAATATAACAAAATGTCCACACGAATAGTGAGGCGGCAAGTATACCAAATGCTTTGGAAAACCCATACCCTTTTCCTCGAAAAGATGAGAAGATAGTGGTCACAAGCGGGAAAGCAGCGAGGCCAAATGCCAGAATGACAAACCACCAAATCAAGAAGGTTACCGCGTCATCTTGAAGAAGAAGTGGCATTGTGAGCACAGTCGACAAGGGCAAAATATAGTACAAAAGTAGAGTCGGATGAAAAGCAGTCGTCTGAAGTGCTTGGGAAGCGGCTTTGGGCATGAGACAATCCTCCGATATTTTCCAACATGTTGACAGCAAGTGTTCTTATTACATGTATTATTATAACGTAAATTCGGGAGATAATTGTGGCAGACTAACAGATATGCTCGATTATCGATGAACACACGGAGTCAGTTGCGTCGTCATTTTCGCATACGAGAATCTCGCGGGCTACATTTTTGGCGGCATAGATGCACGTGTCCATGCGATACTCACTTTCGATCTGATCAGGAACGGCATTCGTTTCAAGAGTCGTCAAATAGAGCCCTGGTAGAGGAGAGAGCAGACTGCTGTTAGGCAGGGACAGAGGCGTTGCATATCTTGTGCGCGTAAGTCTCCAAGTAATAATTTCATTTCTTCCAATCGCGGGGCTTATGAGTTGAAGATGCCGCAGGAAATCCTTGTATACGGTATCATCCGATTGTGTCCACATAGGACTTGTGGTTGAAAATGAACCGGACAAGTAGAGAACATGTCCGCCGTATTTACGATCTCGGACAAGATTTGTGTGCTCAATGATTCTCTGAAAAGGCGCTGAAATGGATACAGGCCGAGAGTAGCATCCGGAAAGCTGCGATTTTGTCAGGAGCATAAGGCAGATATTTGCACGGTAGGTAATGTCCATAAGGGCATCGCGATAGTCTGTAGGAATCGGTAAATTGTGTGTAATATGGGCGAAATTTCGGCAGGCTGCGGTGAAAAGGACATAATCGGATTCAATTGAAACGGTCGTGCAATCAGCCAGTACACAGGAAATGGAAAATCTGTGACAGGACAAATTCGTTTGTACAGGATCTGCCATTTTACAGATATCCATGGCCGTATATCCATAATGAATCAGCCCGCCTGAATCGGCAATTTCCTGCGTAAGCGCGCTGATAAGACTATGAAATCCGTTCTCCGGATAACCAAGTTTCTTTCTGCCTGCACGTCCATACCAATAGGAATCAAACCAAGAAACACCTTCATATAGGCCAAGGTCTTTCAGCAAAGATAGAAGATTCTTGTCACTTTTTCGGATGTGATGAGGAATGGGCTCAATATATTCATGCCCCAGACGCATGGAAGACAGCATACCACCTGCCGTCGAATGCTGTTCGACAACTTGCACGGCAAAACCTGCCTTTGCTAATTCTCTTGCGCTGACGAGTCCCGAAAGACCAGCACCAATGATACATATTGATGGGCGTGCATTTTTCATTTCTCTCTCCGAAATCAAATCAGATTATATTTTTGGCCTCAAGATAATATCTTTTCTCAACGGCTTCTCCCATCGAAAAAGTCTTGCGTGGGAAGACACCCTCTGTCTCAATTGTTGTGAAGAAACTGGATTTGGATATACATGGAAGAAGAAATCCAATATTTCCTTCTTTGGCTAACGATCTGACGGCCGTCTCACCATGGATATAATCGACACGAACAGACGGATTCTCCTGTATCATGTGATCAAGCATATTCTGTAATGAACCGACAGCAAGTGAATGCTTCGGGTGTTCGAGAACCAGATAGTATATATCGTCTTCATCAAGGAAGGGGATGACCTGACCAGATTGGACAGTGTCTTTCCTGCTCCAATCGACAGAAGAATAGAAATGGAATCCCTGATCCGCAAAAAACGTTCCGGCATATGCGAAAAGAGACTTGCGAGACAGACCAAAGGCAACTCGATGAATGGGCTCAAAATCGAGACCATCATCGTGAATATTCACGACTTCAACGAGTGCAAAACGTGCAGGATGTGTCTCTGCCTTATCTGCAGGAAGGGATTTCGAAATCGCTTTCCAATGAGCTTTTGCTGTGGCGAGAGAATGATTCCCATCGCCAACTGCAAATAGAAAACCATCTTCCTTCTCGGCAAGGAGAGAGGAAAGAGAAGCGATAATATTATCTGCGGAAGGTGAATGAGCAGGTGAAAAGTAGCCGGTAATATGACCACCATCTTTCATGAGATCAAAGTCATATAAGGGTTTCTGCTGATCCTTTTGGAGCATCCGGAGCGATTCGTCAATGACTTTCTTTTCAGGATCGTCAATGAGAAGCATAATATGCGGAAGCTCAATCAAGGCATCTTTACGAATGCGCACGCGTGGCGGTATCCGAGATAATACAGTCCCCTCCGTCGCACGAATTCGCATGGTATTTCCCGGCGTGAAGTCGTATTGCTCCAAATCAACAGCTAATAGGAGGCCTTTTCGCGATGGATGAAAGGCAGTCTTCCGATCAATCAGAATGAATCCTGGGTCAAGATGACGCATAATGCCATCGATTTGATAAGTTGAAATTGTGTGGTTAATTTGCTGGATTTTCTGATCAATTTGCGTTGAATCAAGAGATTCAAGATATAGCTCAGGCAAAACCATATGTGCTGTGGAAGGTGCCTGCCTAGTAATTTGTTCTACGTCAGACCAATAGGAGGGATCCGATGTAAACTGATCACATGCAATGACTGCCCAAGTCGAAAGAGAAACGTCCTCCCTGGGAAATAGTATATTCGGAATTGCAACGGCAAGGTCTGGGAAAATATGTTCCTGCATGCTTTGTCCCTCCAAACGAACAATGAATGTAACCGATATTTTACCACAATCTTGCGCGAATAATCCGAGCAACTTCGTTTCTTGAATAAGAAAGTGTGTGCGGTTTGGTAGGAGAAAGGAAATCACCTTTGGAAATAAGACAATGAATGAAAAACTATTCACTTTTACATAGAACAACTGTATGATGAAAATCAAAACAACTACGTCGTAGTGCTTGCAAAAGGATGTGATAGTATCCATGAAGAGATTTGATACGAACAAATCTACCATTATATTAATGGTTATTGGCTTTTTGCTTGCGACATTTACTGGTCTTGCCCTGTTCTACTACAACGAAGTTGTTGCCAATCCAGTTATTAGCGAAAATGCAAATCCTCAACCGCGCTCATACTATTATGTGATGATTACGGAGAATTATGCCTCGCCATTTTGGAAGAGCGTATATGCGAGTGCTAGCAAGGAAGCTGCATTACAGGATGCCTATATTGAGATGATGGGCAAGGAGAGCGTGACGGATTATTCGCTTGCGGACATGATGCGAATTGCCATTGCTTCAAATGTTGACGGAATCATATTAGAACCGAATGGCGATGCGGAAATTGTGGATTTGATTAACGAAGCAACGGCAAAAGGGATTCCCGTGGTTACCGTGTTGGAAGATGAGGCACAAAGTGATCGCATAAGCTATATTGGGGTAAACAGCTATGACCTGTCGATCAAGTATGCCGATCAGGTTTTAGGGCTTATTACGGAGGATACCAGCCGTGTTTTAGTTCTGCTTAACGAACCCGAAGAAGAAGATAGCCTTGTATATACGCAGATTAGAGATCAGATAGCGAGCAGCCGATATGCTGACAATCAAATTGAAGTGGATTCACAAAATATTCATTCGCAAAGTCCGTTCGATTCAGAGGAAGTCATCCGAGACATAATGATTGATACTGCCAATAAGCCGGATATATTAATCTGCCTTGATGCAATTGATACCGAGTGCGCCTGTCAAGCGGTCGTCAACTATAATATGGTTGGCAAAATTGAGATTATCGGATACTACTCTTCCGATACAATATTAGACGCTGTCCAGAAGAACATTGTTTCATCGACTTTTGCACTTGATGCTAACCAGATGGGCGTGAACAGTATCGATGCTCTTACTGAATTCTATGCGATCGGGCGAACCAGTGAATATTATAGTATCGACGTAACCATAATCGATCAATCAAATGTTGCCGACTATATTGAAGA
>JBPOHB010000284.1:0-5944 GCA_052036055.1 Bacillota bacterium
ATCGATCGGAAGATCATCATATTTCCTTGAACACCAGATCGGACCCGAGGAAGGCGTGAGAGTCGGACTGTCACAAGGATTCTGTTCGCTTTTCATTTTTTCTGTGCTTCTATCAGTAAAAGTAATCTGATCAATCTCGGGGCGGCGTTCGTCGCCATGAAGGGCGTACTCACCTTTTATCCGCGCCGAAGAACCTCGTAAGGGACTGTCAGGCGCGGGCCTGTTGGAAAAGAAATAGGCAGCCTGATCAGTAGGCTTACTTGCAGGATCAACGCCATTTCCCGAATCATCTGGATCCTCATCGGTTACAGAAGCAGCCGTGGACCCGATATTCGATCGAAGGCACGGCTTCTCGGGCTTCTCGGCTGATACTAACTTGGCACCGCAGAAGGAGCAAAAAGCGGCTTCATCCCCTTGAAAATTCCCGCATGCAACACAAGTTCTCATTTGCATCCCCCTAGATGTAAAATAATGTTTTCATAATCAGGCATTATTATATTAAGGTCTTGCGGCGGACTTGGCAATTACTTTTTATCATTTTACAGAAAATTTCGTAAGAATATATTCATTTTTTTCTTACGTGTGGGGTGCTATATTCATCTACAGATGCACATGATGAAGGGATTATTTGATAAGGAGAGAAAAATGAAAAAGAGAATTGTATCAATTATACTCATGGGAGCCATGCTGCTTTCGTTTGCGTCATGCAAGGCAGATAACGGCGAAGAGAAAAAGATTTCTTCTGATACGTCGATCAGCCTGATTTCCACTTCTACGACTTCGCTTGAAACCACGCAAGATGTGTCTTCGGATCTTCTTCCTTATCAGGATGCGTCACTACCAACAGCAGAACGTGTCTCTGATCTTCTCAGTCGAATGACACTGGAGGAGAAGGCCGGACAGATGGTACAGGGGGTAATTGGCGATGTTACGGAAGCAGAGATGACTTCTCTTTATCTTGGCTCTGTTCTAAGTGGCGGCGGCGCATATCCCGGAGATAATTCACTTGATGCATGGCAGGATCTGATTTCGAACTATCAGGACGGCGCGCTTGCTACACCACTATCCATTCCATTTATCTACGGAATTGACGCTGTTCACGGCGACTCAAATGTATATGGAGCCGTCATTTTCCCGCAGAATATCGGGCTTGGAGCTGCAAATGATCCGACTCTCATGTATGCCATGGGTGCGGCTGTTGCAGAAGAAATGAAACTGACGGGAACACTCTGGAATTTCTCTCCCTGTGTTGCCGTTTCGCAGGACCCTCGTTGGGGGCGCGTCTATGAGAGTTACTCAAGTGATCCGACGCGGGTTTCGGAACTTGCACTTGCCTATATGGATGGACAGCAGGATCATGGAATTTTGTGCACTGCCAAGCACTATGCAGGCGATGGTGGGGCTGAATATGGAACAGGAGAAGGACAGAATCTGATTGATCGTGGTGATGTGACTGTCTCTGCAGAGGCATTTAGCGAGCTGTTCCTGTCACCTTACCAAATCCTAGTTGACAATGGCGTGCAGTGCATCATGGTTTCTTACAGCTCATATAACGGAGTCAAGATGACGGAAAATGAGTATTACTTAACGGAAGTACTGAAGGGCGAATATGGATTCGATGGATTTCTTGTGACAGATTGGGAAGCAACGGATGGAATGAGCGGAGCGGATTTTGAAGACAATGTTATTCTGGCAACAAATGCCGGAATAGATATGTTTATGGAACCCTACCGTTACGAGGAGACTTGCGAGGCAATTATTGACGGAGTGGAAACGGGAGCTATCTCGGCGGACAGAGTGGATGATGCGGTGAGCAGGATACTCACGGTTAAATTCGATATGGGACTTTTTGAGGATCCGTATCAGGAGAATCTGACGCATGATGTGACAGAGCTTGGTAGCGATAGTGTTCGCGCCATTGCGAAGCAACTGGTGAGCGAGTCGTTGGTTCTTCTTAAAAATGATGGAGATATACTTCCGCTTGAAGAGGGATCCAAAATATACGTACTTGGACCGGCGATAGACGATATTGGCGTGCAGTGCGGTGGATGGACGATGGCATGGCAAGGACTTACAGATGTTGAAAACGGCGGTGAGATCACCCCAGGAACGACCATTTTGGAAGGCCTGCAGGAATATGCTGCAGAATATGATTTGGAAATTATTACGGATCCTGCAAGAGCAACGGAAGCAGACATCGTTATTCTTGCGGTAGGCGAGCAGCCATATGCTGAATACGAGGGAGATGTTGCGGATATTTCTCTGATGAGTGAAGTTGCACTGAGCGAAAATGCATCGGCAATGGAAGAGGCAAATGCACTGGACAAGCCAATCGTAACGCTCATTGTAGCTGGAAGACAGGTCGAAATAGAAGACTATATGGACGAATGGGATGCGATCGTAATGTGTTATCTTCCTGGGACGCAGGGCGATGGAATCGCATCCGTGCTAACGGGCGAGACGAATTTCAGCGGAACGCTTCCCATGCCTTGGTATGCGGAAACTTCCGAAATCGGAAGCGACAATCCTATGCTCACTTTCGATATCGGGTACGGCTTGAAATACTCGTAATGACGCAAATGAAAGAGAATGAAAAGGAGGCCTTTTGGCCTCCTTTTGCGTACAACGATCGTATTTTGAACGGCTACCACATATATTCTTTGATATCTCGTGAAAAAGTAAGCAAAGCGAAGGATAACAGAGAACATACTGTGTACGTGATAACGGCGACTTGCTCGCCAAGTAGATACGGAGCGGCAAAAACATCCATCAGGAAGGCATAAATCTTCTGATTATGCGAGACCATATCAAAATGGCCAAGAAAGAGAATCAGAAATGCGATCAATGCGAGAAAGGATAATACGGCACATACAATTCTTGCCCAATTCTTCCTTGCTACCAACAAAACGAGAAGCAATGCAAATACGGCAAGAAAACCGATCTGCGCAAGAGGATTGGAATTGACACTATGTCGAAGTCTTCCAATGAAGTCGATAAACGCCAAGAAAAACAGGAGAAAAGCCAAAAAGACTGTCAGGGTATGGCCTCTGGATACATTGGCACTCATAAATACACCTCTTCTTGCATATCAGCAGTTTCCGCACAGAAAGCAGACAAATAACAAAATGATTTTAGTGTTTCTGCGGTTTTCTGTCAAGGATGATAAAGTATTTCGCTACTAATCATAATACATTATATTTTATGAAAATGATTTGATTTTGTGCGCAAAGACAGCACAATTTATGTTTTGTTTACTTTTCTGCAGTCAAAAAGAAATAGAAGATATTGAAAATATGGCCGGCTTATGAAAAAATGTATATGAAATTTGACAGAAGGAGGTGCAGAGATGAACCAGAAAGAGATGTACCCAAATTCGATTCGTTTACATAGCCACAGACAAGAAATCTGGTGCGGGGATCTGGATTCGCTTTGCTACCAATCGACTCAGTCGAAGAACCGGTTTATTCAGGAATTCTCCCGCTTCCGTGCAGCGACAAACATGACGTGTATGGTGCTTAACCTCGAAGAGATCTATGTAGATGAAGATTTCGCTGGCGTTATTGCTGAGGAAGTCTCGTCTATTCCAGAGAGACATGTCAAGATTGCTTTTGTCGGACTCGATCCGAAAAGCCAGCGGCACATTATCGTTTCGCTTACTAGATGGAAAGTATGTGTCAGCTATGATTTTTTCCAAACAACTCTCCCTGCAGAGAAGTGGTTCTCAGAAGAACCCGAAGGCAGTATCATGAGAATATAGGCAGATAGTAGCTCGGGATCTACGTTACTTTATTTCTGCCCTCAAGTTTTGACTGGTATAAGCGCATGTCAGCCGTGTGAATGAGGCGACTCAATTCTTTCTGCTCGTCATAGCACGCAACCCCAATGCTTGCGGTCGGATGACACGCCCTCCCTTGAAGGACGAATTCGCTTTTTTCAATGGACAAACGAATCCTTTCAGCGGCGTCCTTTGCCATAGAAAGATTGGTATTAGGAAGAAGCAAGATGTATTCATCTCCTCCGACGCGGAAGACCCTTTCCCCCTTTCTGCAAAGTGTCTGCAGAAGAATGGAAATGTGTCGGATCGCATTGTCTCCGTCAAGATGCCCGAAAGTATCATTGATTTCTTTGAAGTGGTCGATATCAATGGCAATTAGCGAAAAAGTATCTTTCGGCGTTGGATTCGCGATGCGCAGGATTTTCTTTTCCATTTTCTTTAGCATCTCGTAGAAGTACTTGCGATTGTAGATGCCAGAGAGATCATCAATTCGTGACTGCTCACGAAGTTTCCTGTTGGCCCGCGCAAGCGCCGCCTCCGCCCTTTTGAGATCCGTTATGTCTCGGGAAGTCCCCCAGGTACCAATCGTTTTACCTGTTTCATCACAGAGTGGATATTTGGATGCGGAATACCATCTCAATTTGCCATTTTGCATCGTTATTTTCTCAACTGCGTTGATCAGCGGAATGCCCGTTCGGATAATTTCCTGCTCGTCCCGGAATGTCTTGTCAGCAAAAGCTTTCGGGAAATAGTCATAGTCGCTCTTGCCAATCATTTCAGACGGATTGCACAAATTGAAGCCAAGTGCGTGAGCACGACTGCAAAACACAAAGTGAGACTGCAAATCCTTGAAATAAATTGTGTCTGAAGAATCATACATGACGGTATGAAAAAGCAACTTGTCGGCGAAAGATTCGCGAACATATTGACTTTCCGATCCACAGACCTTTTCTTGATTCTTATCGTGAAATAGAGCAGGTGGTTTCTGTTTCATCTACTTACCCAAATAGCCGTGGAGGTAGCACGGCCTGCCAGTCATCTTCACAACGAAAACAATGATTTCTACGCTGGTTTGAAACGACTCATGTGCGATGCAAAAATATATGGAAGAGAGAATTTTTATGCTGATCTTACAAAAACAGTATCTTACATCATTATGTAAAATGTCAAGGGAGAGATAAAATATTTATTTTCTTTCTCTTTTTTCTTTGTTTTGGTGCATAATATAAAGGCAATATAAATGGGAGGGAAAGATATGGAGTATGTAATTCAAACGAGAGATCTCACGAAGGCATATGGCGGCATTTTGGCAGTAAGCCATGTTGATATCAATGTTAAAAAGGGTGATATCTATGGATTTATCGGAAAAAACGGCGCGGGAAAAACAACCTTCCTGCGCATGATTCTTGGGCTGGCCGCTCCGACTTCTGGTGAAATTGTACTTTTTGAATCGAAAGACCTGGGGGAGCAGAGAAACAAAATCGGATCCATTATTGAAACGCCCGCATTGTTTCCATTCATGACGGCAAGTGAAAATATGGAAGCACAAAGAAGACTTGTTCCTGGCGCGACAAAAGAAGACGCAGTATCGCTGATTAAGTTGGTTGGTCTGGATAATGATAAGAAGAAGAAAGTCAAGAATTACTCTCTTGGTATGAAACAACGACTGGGGATTGCTTTGGCACTTCTTGGAAAGCCGGAGGTTCTTCTGCTTGACGAACCAGTTAATGGACTTGACCCGATGGGAATTATTGAGATTCGGGAACTAATTCTGAAGCTAAATAAAGAGAACGGTATCACCATACTTATTTCCAGTCATATTTTGGGAGAGCTCTCGAAGCTTGCGACAAGGTACGGAATTATTGACAAAGGCGTTCTGATCAAGGAGTTCACGAATGCCGAAATAGATACTGGAAATAACAGGTTTATTCGGATAAAGACTGCAGAACAGCAGAAAGTCATCGAGATACTTAAGCAATTGACGACTTCTGACAAGATCATTATCAGAGATCAGAATACGATTTTGTTGTACGATTACGTGGATCGATCCGCTCAAGTGAATCGCGAACTTGCACTTCAGGGTGTGTGCGTAGAGGAGATTTCCGTTCAGGGCGAGGATCTTGAAAGCTTTTTTGTTGAGACAATGGGAGGTATGAAGGTATGATTCAT
>JBPOHB010000262.1:0-2843 GCA_052036055.1 Bacillota bacterium
TGAGCAGCACCAGTCGGATCGAAAGATAAGACTGACAGGCGTAGAGGAATATACCCCGTATTCACCGCTTGCCGAACAGTATTTGATCGTAGCACAGGCAAAACTGACCGGAAGCACATATACGAACGTTGATTCACTTTACCAAGAAGCCATTTCTACCCTGGATGCAGAAATCAAACGAACAGAGGATCTTCTTGCGACGGCGCAGCGTACACCGATACCATTCCAGATGTAAGAAAACGATTTGCGGTAAAGAGAGATGAAATGAAGGTGAAATGATATGGCAGAGGAAAATAAATTATTAGCAGAGTTGATTGCAGATATAGATGAATTGAAGCTGTTTCCTGGCTATTCAAAGGGAAAGGTAGAATGCATTGACTCATATATTGAGACCTATTTGTCGGTACTTGACAAAGTACTTATGAATGGGATAGAAGAAGGTGCATTTCATGATGCACTTGCCGCATTCTATGACGCAGCAGGTGCATTAAAATATGTTGCCAAAGAAATGGCCGCCAAAGCAGATCCGGCCATTAGCCAATTTCGTGAGAGACTGCTTGCCTGTGAAAGCGAACAGAAGACGTTAGGATGAATATACGTGAAGGGGAGGAAGTGAACAGATGGCGAACGTAAGTGGCCTGGAGATTAAGATAAGCCCAGAGGAAGTACAAGAGGCAATCGATCTTCTATCGAATCAGATGCGGATTTACGATTACTCCTATTCGACGGTCGGGACAAAAATCAGACAGCTATCGGGGTCGGGTTGCACAATTAGCACAATGAACACGATAAGCGAAATATACGACACAATGTTAGATGAAATATGTGGTCTATATAGAGATACGATACAGCTTCTGCGTGAAATAAAGAGTCTATATGAGACGGCAGATGAGACAGCGCGAGGCAGCATGGAGTCATAAGTAAGCAAAGGAGAGAAAACATGCGTAATTATACGACACAGTTGCTAAAAGATATAACCGATAAGATGGATCTTATTTCCGGTGAGGAAGAAATCGATTACTTCAGTTATTTGCGCGGAAGTGACATCACGGAAGGAATGCATTGCGGCGGATATAAGGAAGCGATAGCCAACGCACTGAGTGCCGCAAACGCATTTGAGCATGAGATCAGGAAAGATGCAGAGGAAGCAAAAGCGAAACTAACGGCCATCTTTCTAGAAGCAGAAAGAGCAGATGTGCAGTGTTATATGACACTTCGAGAGGTTTCCGAGACACTCAAGGACTGGATGTTGCTGGCACAAAAACTGCGGTTATCGATGACTGGCGGTGGCGGTTACGGAGAACAGCTATTTTGCGAGAACAACATAAAGCAGTGGACGGGGGAGACCGCCGCACGGCTGGAAAAAGAATCGTACTCAGCAGAGGAAAGAGCAGAAGATAGGAACGAAGCGTTTCTTGCCGGAGAATATACGGGAGGAATGCCATCGGAGATTAAGGAGGGATATATTCGACCACAGGAAATGTATGAGTATGTTTGTCAACCACAGCATGTGGATAGTTCTGGTGAGGAAGTAAACGGCACAAATAAGGAGGTAAACGAAGCGTTGTTCTTAGAAGTCATTGCAAATACGAGGTATATTTCACCTGAATTGCAAGCATTCTATCAGACAATTACGAGTTTTTATGGTGCCACTTACGGAGCAGGAGAATCAACAACACAATGTGATTGCGGGGGTCTTGCGAGAGGGATATTAGCTTTGCTTGATGATTCTGGCCTTTTCTCCACGGAGTTAGAAGTAAGTGCAAACGGAGCAGGAGGAAACCAATCCTGGCAGGGACATGAAGGACGAACGACAAATAGAATGTTCTATGCAACAGATACAGCGGAGAAATCAGCCGGAGAAATCGTCTTCAATTCTCCTTTTTATGAGATGAATAGTGACGGAACTGTTTGTGGAGAAGAAAGGCTTCGTGTTGTAGGAGAGAGTTCTGGTCTTGACTCAGACATCCTTCTGCCTGGCGATGTGATCTTTTATGATACTAGTGGGAATCCTGATGACAAAGGACCAGATGGATGCATAGATCATGTTGCAATATATGTCGGAGAAACTGCAGATGGCAACAAAATTATTTTGGAGACCGGAGGAAATAGTGGGGTTCATTTTGGTTATTTGGAAGACGCCCCAGGTGAAGAAGGGAAAAAAGAAAATCGTGCTTGGGCGGATCGGTACATCGTAGGCGTAAAAAGATATTTGCCTGAGTAGTGAGATAGAACATGGAAAAAACAACAAGTATGCCGATTAATGGAGGCCAACATGAAAAGAATAATTACCATCCTTCTTCTCTGCCTACTGACTCTTCTGATTTGTTCTTGCAGTAAGAATACGGTGAAAACAGAGACGGCGGAAGAAACGGAAAGCAGCGCAACCGAGAGTGAAGTGCCGACGCCGACAGCAACGCCGAAATCAATTCCGACGCCAACAGTGAGATACACACCCGGAGATGACCTGTACGGGATGCTTTCCGTAACGGGCGATGTTGTCATCGAGCCGCAGTACAACTACCTGGGTCTCTTTACGGAGGAGAATCTGGCAAGATTTCAGGACTATGAGACAGGACTCTGGGGATATATAAACGAAAGTGGCGAGGAAGTGATTCCGGCGCAATACGAAGACGCACAGGATTTCTCGGAAGGACTGGCGGCAGTCAAAGTTGACGGACTGTATGGATTTATTGATGTGTCCGGGGAGATGGTGATTGAACCGCAGTTTGAAGGGGTGGCAAGTGAATTCGCGTATGAGCGGTGTGTCATTCAGTCGGGCGGGATGCAGGGCGTCATTGATCAGACAGGCGTCAGTATTGTCAAACCGCAATACAAATCAA
>JBPOHB010000052.1:0-10166 GCA_052036055.1 Bacillota bacterium
ATCGCCATATATGATGATGACCGTTGGGGTTTCTATATCCTCAAAATACGTGATCAATTCTTTTAGTGCATCATCAGACAAACGAAGTAACGAGAGATACTGATCGGCGAGTGGGTAAGTTGTAAGCGTATCCGTCGTAATATCATAGGGAAGCTCATAGTCGCCATCATATCCGCCATGATTCTGAATCGTAATTAAGTACTCGAAAAGAGGCGTATCGGGATGATCCGCTTTGAATTCCTCATATTCGTTAATGATGTACTCATAGGCCGCCTGATCACTGACATAATCCCGATAGGTCTGCGCATCAGTAAATGCCTCTTTCGTTATGAAAGAGTCGAATCCGATGAGTGGTAATACTTTGTCTCGATTCCAACCTGTCTTGTCAAATGGATGCACGGCAATTGTTTCATATCCGTCGTCACGCAAAATGGATGCAAGAGAAACCTCTTCCTGACGAATGTATTGCTTAAATGGATAGGTTCCAGATGGGAAAAATAGAGTTGACATACCCATCAGGAATTCAAATTCTGCATTGGCAGTATTACCGCCATATACGGAAGATATGAGTGTCTTCTTGATCACATTGTCACCTGTTAACGAATCGCAAAAAGGTGTGACTTCTTCACTTGTCTGCACATCTGCCGTTGTTCGCAGGTCACAATTTGCTTCGCTCATTACAAGGATGACGTCAGGCTGCACCTGCCCAGGTACGACTGACGTCGAATCGGAAGTATAGTCGGCAAGAATGTCCTCGGCTTTATCGACGGAATAACGATCGGGTGCGGAGAAGTGAAGAAACTGCATGTTGTAACAGAAAGTAAGTAGTACCCCGTTCGCGAGATTATTATTTACTTGTGTGTAAAAGAAGGTCGCCCCCGCGTCTTGCAATGCATATTTATCCGACAAAAAGAACGAATAATAGCACCCGCATCCGATGACTGTGGCAAGACAAAGAATGCCGGAAATCCAAATGCGCAAATCTGGGTCTTTGCCGACAAGTGACAAGAAGATCATAAGAATGAGCAGACAGCATGCAAGCAGTATTTCGGCGGTGATCTCATATTTATACGTGCCCATAACGTTTGTGACGAGCGAAATATTGCCGAAGTCCCAAGGAAAAATGATCTCACTTCTAAACAGTACGGCAAAGTGCTCCGACATGCCGAAAAGGAATACAAATACATTGAGTATATTCGAGGTGATTTTGAATTTCGGGAGAAAATATAGAAACAAGTAGGGAAGGAGAAGAATCAGATAATTCCATCCGAAATACCAATTATAATCGAGATACCATCTCTGCACGTATGCAATCGTGTTGTCAAAACTCTGCGCGTATGCAGAAAGCGCCTGGAGAAGTGCTACCCCGAGTGCGGGCAGTAACAGGAGGCGAAGAACGGATACAATACGCAGGGATACGGATTTTCCATGGATTTGCAGCCATTTACTGCAAGGATGTAATACATTTTCTTTCTCAAGATCGATATTCAACTGTTTATCCCCGAAAGCTATCTTTGAGTGAGACGGATCGATTATAGATGAGATGATCCGGTCGGCTGTCACGATCTTGGCAGAAATAGCCAAGTCGCATGAATTGATAACGGTTTTCTACGGAAGCTTCTGCAAGAGAGGCTTCGAGCTTAGCTCCATGAATGATGGTAAGTGAATCGGATCTCAGATGCTCCAGATAATTGCAATCCGCGAGATCAGGCTCGGGTGTATCAAATAGATTGTCATACAGACGAATCTCTGCATCAATTGCAGTCATTGCATCGACCCAGTGTATCGTTCCTTTGATTTTCCGTCCATCCGTTGTGTTGCCACCGCGACTTTCCGGATCATAGGTTGCGTAGACTTCTAAAACATTGCCATCATCGTCCTTCTTACAACCGGTGCAAGAGATAACGTAAGCTGATTTGAGTCGCACTTCATTTCCTGGGTACATACGGAAGTATTTCTTGGAAGGGATATCCATATAATCGTCGGACTCAATCCAGAGCGTCTTAGAGAAGCTTATGGTTCGGGATCCATCTTCTGGATTCTCCGGATTATTGAGTATGGAGAACTTCTCTGTCTGATTATCAGGATAATTCGTAATGATCAGAGGAATTGGCGCTAGTACACCCATGACACGATGGGCATTGGCATTCAAATCCTCTCGCAGACAATGCTCTAAAAAGCCATAATCAACAACGCTATTTACTTTGGAGACACCATTTCTCTCATGGAAATTCCGTATAGAGGCTGGCGTATATCCACGACGGCGCAGACCGCAAAGCGTCGGCATACGCGGATCGTCCCAACCGCTAACGAAGCCGTTCTCAACGAGATTACGAAGCTTACGCTTGGAAAGAACCGTGTGATTGATACCAAGACGAGCAAATTCGATCTGTCTGGGAATTGCGGGAACAGAACAATTCTTGATTACCCAATCATACAATGGGCGATGCGATTCGAATTCCAAAGAACAAAGAGAATGCGTTATGCCTTCAAGAGCATCCTCGATAGGATGAGCATAATCATACATGGGATAGATACACCATGTATTTCCCTGCCGATGGTGAGGCGTGTGAATAATGCGATATATGGCCGGATCACGCATGTTGAAGTTTCCGGAAGCCAGATCAATCTTTGCGCGAAGTGTCATAGTACCATCCGGGAATTCACCTGCTCGCATACGAGCAAACAAATCAAGGCTCTCCTCGATCGGACGATCACGATAGGGACTTTGCGCTGGATGCGTCAGATCACCGCGCATATCTTTCATCTGTTCGGGTGTCAGCTGACAAATGTATGCAAGTCCCTTGGTAATCAATTCGACTGCGAAGTTATACATTTCCGGGAAATAATCTGAAGCATAAAAAAATCGATCATCCCAGTCATATCCAAGCCAATGGATGTCATCCTTAATTGCTTCAACGTATTCTTCGTCTTCTTTGGAAGGGTTCGTGTCGTCCATTCGAAGATTACATTTGCCCCCATATCGTTTCGCCGTTTGAAAGTCAATATATAGAGCTTTGGCGTGTCCGATATGCAAGTAACCGTTGGGTTCTGGAGGAAAACGTGTATGTACCGTCTTTCCTACATATTTTCCGCCCGGTGCCAGATCTTCATCAATAAAATCAAAAATGAAATTGCTCTCGTTCTCACTCATTTGTGTCACCTTCTTCTCGTAAATCATTGTATCCGCGGATCATTTTGCCATACCTTTCTTACGTAGAAAGTCGCTGTCGGCCAAGGGCAATTCGGCGAAGCGATTCCTGTTTGCCAAGCAAGACAAGTATCTCGACCGCACCGCCGGGCGTAACGAGTGTTCCGGATATTGCTATGCGAACCGGCCACATAACAAGTGCGTTTTTCTCTTGAAGCCGATCGGCAAGTCCAGTAAGAGCAGACAGAAGAGAATCGTGGTTCCATTTTGCAAGATCGGTCAATTCCTTCTCGGCATACGCAAGCATAAGAAGAGAATTCTCTTTTGTTGTTTTGCTCTTTTTGTGAATATAGATTTCCGGGTCATAATCTGGAAGTTCGCTGAGGAAGGACAGCTTCTCAAGAATTTGCGAAAAACGCGTGATTCTCGGTCGCAACATCTCCGTGAGTAGTGAGTATATGTCAGAGCGATTCGGCAGAAGAAGATCAAAGGCATATTTGGCATGAGAAAGAAAGGTATCATCTGACATCGCGCGAATGTACTCGCCATTAAACCACTCAAGCTTATCATAATCAAAAACAGAGGGTGATTTGCTAATCCCGTCGATGTGAAAAGCTTGCGTCAATTCTTCCAAAGAAAAAATCTCGCGAGTCTCCTCTTTGGGACACCAACCAAGTAGGGCAATATAATTAATTATGGCCTCGGGCAAATAGCCTTCACGAAGCAAATCGTCAAAGCTTGTTGCTCCGTGTCGTTTGGAGAGCTTAGAAATGCTGCCGTCAGCTCCGCGCCCCTGGATCAAGGGTAGATGAACATAAACAGGTATCTCCCAGCCAAAGGCTTCGTAGAGCAGATTGTATTTTGCAGCGGAAGAAAGATACTCACTTCCTCTGACAACATGCGTAATGTGCATGAGATGATCGTCAATGATATTTGCAAAATTGTAGGTCGGGAACCCGTCAGTCTTGATGAGAATCTGGTCTTCAAGTTCTTTGTTCGGAACAGTTATCTCGCCAAATACACTGTCAACAAAGGTCGTTGATCCGGTAAGTGGCATTTTCTGACGAATAACATAGGGGGTATTCGCCGCAAGGAGAGCATCCACTTCTTGGGAAGACAGATCGCGACAGTGTCTGTCATATCCGGCAAAATCCGGATTCTGGGCACTTGATCGCTGCTCATCTAGACGTTCCTTCGTACAAAAGCAGTAATAGGCCTTTCCCTCTGAGACAAGTTGCTTCGCGTACGGCTCATACAGATGCATGCGTTCACTTTGCGTATATGGGCCATAGGGTCCGCCGATATCTGGACCCTCGTCATGAGAAAGACCTGCTGTCTTTAGGGTCTTGTAGATGATATCAATAGCTGACGATACAAAACGTTCCTGATCCGTGTCTTCTATACGAAGAATGAATGTACCTCCGGCAGAACGTGCAATTAAATACTCATACAATGCCGTGCGAAGATTGCCAACGTGCATGAATCCGGTTGGGCTAGGAGCAAAACGGGTACGTACGGTTTGTTCAGACATACTTTTGATACCTCGACCATCTATTTTTAACCCTATTATGTTATCACAAAATTGGGCATAGAGCCACGCCATTTATCGAAATCAGGCCCCCATCAAGCTTGTTTCTTTTTCTTGTTTTGGATGGCAAGATGCAAATGCAGGTAGATGGATCGAATGGCGGCAAGCAAAAATAGAACGAAAGAAATACCAATCAGTATGGTGACATTTTTATTCTCATTCAGCAAGGATACGGTCTCGGAAAGAAAAGTTGTTTGTGCCCAAACATCTGATTTGGCGTTGACATCTGCTACAATTTCCGTTCCGTCATCGAGCTCAAAAACGACCTGTCCAAGCAGCTCTCCGGATTGAATAGGCAAAGAAAGCACTTCGGAAGGAATAAACGTTGTGTCAGACAGGAGATAGTCATCACCTTTCGGATGAATATACTGAACTGTATTGCTGAAAACAGCGGGAATTTCGGTTTCGATGCCTTCAATCGTTACATCACGGTATATATCGCCAGCCGATACCAGATTTGTCATTTCATAGTAGCTATATATTTCCGTAATAACCTCATAGATATCTGTGTATATTTCTTCACTTTCAACATGACTCATCACAATGGCTGTCTCAAAATTATCTTTGCAGGCCAGAACGAGATAACAGGCATCTGCATCGTCCGAAGGATCGGAGAAGCTTGCCGCTCCTAAAACGAGTGTTGATATTCCCCAAATGGAGATGTCGGAGCTGCTAATGATCATAGTTGTCCCATCAGAAAGAAAGTCCATTGTTCTGCTACTCGTGAAAATAGAACGAAAATCGCTATTATTGAGGGCATAGCGAAAAAGAGCCGATACATCCGCGGCCGTTGAATACTGTTTGGTTGTCTGATTTTGCAAATTGTCTTCACTCTTTTTGATCGTTTGAGCTTGCGGATCTGCACCTGATGTGTTGGCAAACAAAGTGTTATTCATATTTAGCGAAGCCGCCATCTCGTTCATGCGCTCTACAAAGGCTTCTTCGTTACTCGAAATGTATTCGGCAATCGCGAGCGCAGCCGCGTCAGAATCCTGATACAGAATAGCCGCAACTAAGTATTTGACTGTACACTTCTCACCAACATCAAGATAGAGAGAATAATCCGATTGACCGTCGACCTCTTCAACATCCGTAGAAATGGTTATTTCTGTATCTAGTGGTAACGTATCCAGAGCAATTACTGCTGTCATTAACTTGGAGGCAACAGGAAGGTTCTTCTGATCGGTACTGGCATAATCGTACAATACGGTACCGCGTCCCGTGCCGCAGACGAGAATTTCATCTGCGCTTGAATCAATGGATAGAGGAGAAGCCTGCACTTGAGATGTCACGGAAGTGGTTGCATGAACAGGAGTGGGGGAGAAAAATGTAGCGAGAAGTGAAACCATAATAAGAACGCATAAACATCGAGAATAATATGGGAAGCTCTTATTTGCACAAAGATATTCTTGCATATTTCACCTCTGAAAATGATTTGCAGACGAAAAAATTATAACACATCTATGAAATTATTTTGAGGAAAACGGGATTATATGACAAAAATGTCACGAAGCATGTTGCGACTTCTGTTGCGTCATGCTAAATTACATAATATGATGCTCAATAAAGGTGGGAAAGTATGCGTATTTCAACGAAGGGTAGTTATGCACTGGAAGCCATGATCGCGATTGCGCTTACGGATTCGCTTCATGCTGTCAGTATCCGCGAGATTAGCGTGAGAACGAGAATTTCCGATAAATACCTTGAGCAGATTTTTTCGTTACTCAAGAAGAAGAAACTACTTGTGGGAATTCGGGGCGCTGGTGGTGGGTATCGTCTTGCGCGCGATGCTGCAAAGATCACAGCAGGTGACATAATACGGGCTGCAGAGATCAGTATTTCTCCTGTTGTCTGTGTTAACGATCCGAAATCTTGTCCGAGAAGTGAAGCATGTGTTACTCGTGTCGTCTGGAGTCGTCTGGATAACACCATTTCTGAGACCCTTGATCATATTTCACTCCTACAATTGAAGGATGCATTTGTTTCGGAAAGGGAGAATATCAGCGACTATTTTTCGATTTGATAAACGCTGACGTGAAATGTATATGAAGCTATCTACGAAATGCAGATATGGACTCAGGGCTCTGATTGATCTTGCCATCTATTTGGGGGGCGGACATGTTGCCTTACACGAAATCGCCGCGCGGCAGAACATATCACTTAAGTACTTGGAACAGGATTTTTCCGTGCTTCGTCGAGCAGGTCTCGTTAAGAGTGTCAAGGGAGCGCAGGGAGGATATCTTCTTGCAAGACCCGCTTCTACGATTCGTGTCGGCGAGATTATTGAGACGCTAGAGGGTGATCTGCTCGTAATCGAGATTGATCAATCCGAAGAGACTGATATCCGGTCTTTCCTAAGTAGAGGTCTTTGGACCACGCTCAATCAGAATGCGGCACATTCTCTCAATTCACTTTATTTATCCGATTTGGTCGAATTTCATCTTACGCACGGTAGTGGAGAGATGTTCTATATCTGACGTAAGTTCTGCAGATTCATGTGGCAGGCTTTTTCTTTGCGCGCGAAAATGCTATCATGAACAAAGATCATTTTACTGGAGGCAATATGGAATTGACAAGAATGGATACAGGAACATCATATCCGGTCGAATGTGGAAGAACGTATGCACAATATGATTTGACGCAAGTATTTAAGGCTCGACTGGATAAGGCACGGGTTGCCATCGTAACAGATCGAGAGGTTTCAGGGCATTACATAAATGAATTCGTCCAACAATTTGATCGCATCGGCAAGAAACCTCAGATTATCGTAATAGACGGAAGTCAGGCGGCAAAATCGCTTGATGCCGTTCGGCTTGCCTATGAGAGACTAACGGATATGGAATTTTCCGACAAGGACATGTTGTTTGCACTTGGCGGAGGTGGCGTGATTGATGTTGCTGCTTTTGTCGCGGCGACTTACCGATGTGGTATTGAATACGTGCAGGTTCCGACATCCTTACTTGCCATGATTGATTCCTCCATCTCGGCAACGGCCTATTTGAATTTTCAGAGTCATAAAAATCAGATAGGGGCTCGCAATTCTCCCAAACACGTTGTGATTGATACAGATTATCTGAAGACTCTTCCTGCGCGTTACAAGGCAAATGGTATTGCACAGGTCATATTGTATGGCTTGCTTGCCGACACGGACTTGCTGGTTAGACTCGCCGCAAAGGATACGGATTATCAGGGACTTATCAATGCTTGTTTCCATGCTCATGCCAAAATTACCAGCGAGTCTGCAGATTTTTTGTCTTTTGGACATGAGATTGCTGAGGCTATTGAAGGGCACTTCCGTTTTCTCAAATATACGCATGGTGAGGCGATGGCACTGGGCATGCTTGCTCTTTTCCGTTCGGACGCACTACTTAATTTATATGAGCAATACGGATTGCCGACGACGGTATCTGGCGTCACTCGCGAGACGCTGCTTAACAGGATATTGAAGACACACGAGAACAATACAGATAGAATATCCACCGTTCGATTACATGAAGAGGGGAAGCCCTATATTGATGTTTTCCCAGCATCGGAGGCAAGTGACTATTATGCGAAATTACTTGTTGAGATTTGCGGAGGATAAGGAGAAAAGAAAAGATGGAAAGGGCATTGCATACGGACACGAAGTATAAACCGTTCCAGCGACATATAGCCGTTCTACTTGTTGTTCTATTTTCTCTCTCGTTCTTCTTATCAGCATGCGGAGAAGACAAGACGACTGCTATTCCAGCTGATTACGGCGATTATGGAAAGAATATTGCACTTGAACTTGCAAGCCTATATCCATATCGAAGCGCATATTCTCCCGAAGAGAAGGCGGCAGGTGAATATGTTAAGAGCGAATTTGAGAAGCTAGGATATGAGGTTGAGGAACAGGTATTCTCTTCTCCGACAGATCCATCCGCAACATCAATCAATTATATTGTTCACATAAACGGTGAAGGACTCATGATTTTTGGTGACGATGGAGAGTACCACGAGACACATTCACAGGTTATAGTCGGTGCGCATTACGACACGTATTATGGGGTCTCTTCGGCGGCAGAAGCACCTGATTTCGACGGAATACAAGATAATGCTTCTGGAGTTGGATGCCTGCTTACAATAGCTGCTCAGCTAAAAGACCTATCACTCGGATATGATGTTGTTTTGATCGCCTTTGGCGCGGGCGACGCAGGATATGCTGGGGCAACGTATTATGCGTCTCAACTAACAGCAGAAGAAATCGCAAATACCGATGCGATGTATTGTATTGACAGCATATATGCAGGAGATAAGCTATATGCGAGTTCAGGCTGGAATTCTCTTGTTGCAGGACAGAAATACGACAAGAGACGCAAGCTATATGAAGCGTATGACGTCGCATATGACAACTGTCTCGCATCGATAAATGGCGTCGATTTATACTACAACGAATCAGGAATACAGACAGATATAAATGGTGACGGGGTTATTGATATTTACCGTGAGATCACGACAACCCAATCGGATTACACCCCGTTTGATCTTGCGGGAATCCCAACCGTCTATTTTGAATCCTATGATTATAACTATACGACGCTTGCAGAGATGAAGGAGACGAAGAACCTTGATCTGCAGGCATTTAGCGGAATGATTCGACACACCGATCTGGATTCTACAAAGCTGCTTGCATTATCCGTTGATGAGGATCAATTGATTGACCGAATTAACAATACGGCCTGTATCATTGTGGGCGCCATAATGAAAGGTGCTCATAATGGAGTCAGTATATCTGACTACGAAGCGGGAGAGACCGTCTCGGCAACCGTGCATATATATTCTGTGGAAACAGAGACCCAGTCTTCATAAATTGCGACGGACATTTGCAGCAAACTACTTGCAGATTTTCCCATGATCGTCGCGAGGGAGTGAAGGCGCCTCGCAACTCCGCTCATAATAGAAATAAAATGTTAACACGTCTCCTGATTCCCAGCGGAAATTAATCGATTGAAATTCGCCTGGCTTCAGGGTCGAATAGGGTATTTCCGCATCATGACAATTTCCATGAAAGAGTGCCTCTGGGTCATCAGGAAATTGATCCGAAAAGTAGGAAATGAGTACCTGATCTCGAAGGGCGACTCTGGCGTTTACACAATCTGATGGAATGAGTGTATCTATTCGAAAGCGAACGGGCTCTTCCAGAAGGAAAAGGAAACCCAGATACATTCTGTCTGGACGAGGTCGGCTTACCTTCTGAACGACTGTTATCTTCTTGCCGTCTACCTCGAAATCATACGTCTGGTCGATGTAGTCAGAGATACAGATGCCTTCAAAGCGATCTCCGAGAAGTATGCGATTATGAACGGATTTGCCTGAAATGTCAGGCTTAATTCTATCTTTTTCCATGATTAATCTCCAAATTTATTGCAACAATACACAAATTATACCTGAAAATATCAGCTTCGT
>JBPOHB010000104.1:0-11064 GCA_052036055.1 Bacillota bacterium
CGGAGATAAGGGACAATCTATTCAGTATATGCCCCTTTTCAAAGAAGAGCATTGGATGCGCCAGTATTGGTTTAATTACTTTTCGGATACATTTTATTTAAAAATATCTTCAGTATGGGATTCTATAATTGACATAATCAACATTTTTTACAAGCTGAACTATCCAAGCGATTTGAGATTAAGAAGCAACGTTCTCAAATGGCTTAAATCAAACAAACCAGATATCAATCACGTCTTTGAAGATATTTTACAAGAACAAATTTATAAGGATGCACAAAAATATCGTACAGCCGCTGCCCACGGGACATCTGCTGGCACCGTAAAAAACACTGTAAAAGAAGAAAACGACGTTTGGACAGAAGTTCATGCTACTGGCGATGACGGAAAGCCTATTCTTGATGCAGAAGGCAGAGTAACCATGAAAAAAGTAAAGGCACTGAAGGTCGTTTCCATGCGCGTTGGCGATTATATAAATGCCGCAACAATAGCAGATAACATGGAGGCTTATTCAGTTTATTCCGGAATTAAAATAAAAGAAATAGTGTCTTTGCTAAGATAGGGACATAAGTGCTACGATTACCCCCACGAATGCCACGAATACCCTAAAAATTACACGATTACTTGAAGCACATAGGCTCAAAAACCCCAAAAGGCAAACAGCCACTGCGGAAATTACTCCACGGCGGCTGTGCTTTATGTGCCGATGACGGCTGAAAAGCCTTTATTTCAAGAGCTTTCAGGCAAAAAAAGAAGCACCACTATTCTATCAAAATAGTGGTGCTTCTATGGCGGAGAAGGAGGGAGTCGAACCCTCGCGCGAGTTACCCCGCCTAAAGCTTTAGCAAAGCCTCCCCTTCGGCCACTTGGGTACTTCTCCATTTGTCTATACATTTTGATTGTATATGTGGCGGAGAGAGTGGGATTCGAACCCACGGAAGGCTCTCACCTTCGCCGGTTTTCAAGACCGGTGCCTTAAACCAACTCGACCATCTCTCCATATCAGATGCCTGATTATTTTACTAGGAAAACAGATGCATGTCAAACCTTATTTCCTGGTGGGCACCGACGGCATAATCGTAAAGAAATGATAAACAGTCGGCTAGAGCTGTCTATATGGATGAAAGATTGCTATATCAGGATTTGTAACACTGTTACACGATACAGACGTCCGTAAATTATGCGTTAGATAACAGTTCTTATAGACAAATCTTTTGGGTCTTCGTATTTCTTGCGATTTCGCAAAATACACGAAGACCCTTCCGATTCATCACTGAAACACAAAGCAGAACCAACCACACGTTACTTCTTGCTTATTAGTTCAAGTACACGATCAAGGTCATCATAGGAGAAGTATTCTATCTGAAGAGCGCCCTTCCCCTTAACGGCATCCTTCATTTTCAGCTTAACGCGCGTTCCAAAGAACTTTGTAAGTCTTTTCTCGATATCTTTAGCACTTATTTCAATCGCATCATTCTCGACTAATGATTTGCTAGGCTCTTTTTCCTTTTCTTCCTTCTGAAGAAGTAGTTTCCTAACATATTCTTCTGTCTCACGTACACTGTATTCCTTAGAAATGATGACATCCGCAGCATTCTTTTGCTCTTCCTTCGTTTGCAAAGCTAACAAGGCCCTGGCATGACCTGCCGTAAGATCTCCGTTGATGATATATGCCTGCAGCGATTCATCGATGGCTATCAATCTTACTGAATTTGCAATTGCTGGTCTGCTTTTCCCAAGTTTCTTCGCGAGCTGCTCTTGTGTGAGACCGTGCTCCTTCATCAGCCTATCCATCGCATATGCTTCCTCAAGCGGATTAAGATCCTGACGCTGAATGTTCTCAATAAGTGCCTGCTCCATCGTCTGAAGATCCGTTAGGTCACGTACAATGGCAGGAATAACGGTAAGACCCGCTAATCTAGCTGCTCTCCAACGTCTTTCTCCTGCGACAATTCGATATCCGGTTCCCTTTTTAACCACAATAATGGGTTGTATAATGCCATTCTCTTTAATTGAATTCGCGAGGTCCTGCAACGATTCTTCCTCGAAACGCTTTCTTGGCTGATCACTATTCGGGTTAATGTCTGTAATTTTGAGTTCAACAACAGAATCCTTCGACTGTTCAGGTATCCCTTCCACTGATAAGAGTGCACCAAGCCCCTTGCCTAATCCCTTTTGTACCGGTCCCATAATATCCTCCTTCATATAGATAACTATCTATCTTTTGGTCTTATCTTTTCCTCTTCTTATCACTTCATTCGCTAACTCCTGATAAGCCACTCCGCCTCTCGATTTCGCATCATATTCTGCGATTGTTTTCCCATGACTTGGAGCCTCAGCAAGACGTATATTTCTTGGAATAACCGTATTAAATACCTTGTCTCCAAAATACTTACGAACCTCTTCAACGACCTGGCGTGTTAATTGTGTTCTTCCGTCGAACATAGTAATAACAACACCATAGATTCCGATATCTGGATTCAGGTGCTTCTTGACAAGATTAATGGTATCAACAAGCTGTGTTAACCCCTCTAGAGCGTAATATTCGCCTTGAATCGGCACAATTACGCCAGATGAAGCTGCTAATGCGTTAATGGTAAGAAGTCCCAGTGAAGGAGGGCAATCAATTAGCACATAATCATAGCTCTCTTTCACCGTTTCGATTGCTCGCTTAAGTATTGTTTCTCGCGACATAGCCGAAACAAGTTCAACCTCTGCTCCTGCAAGGTTAATATTTGTCGGGCAAATGTCCAGATTCTTTCGCTGCGTCGATTGAATAACCTGTTCTAGTGGTGCATCATTGACAAGAACGTCATAAATTGAATTTTCAAGCTCTCCTTTGTCATAGCCAAACCCACTGGTTGCATTTCCTTGTGGATCCAGATCAACAACTAGCACTTTCTTTCCACGGATCGCCAAAAAAGCCGAAAGATTCACGCTAGTTGTTGTTTTCCCTACTCCACCTTTTTGATTCACGATTGAAATTACATGTGTCATTGTTTATTCTCCCTTATAAAATACTCGATAATCCAATTCTACCAGATTCTCACGCTTATAATATGACTATTTGATTACCTTTTTTCTGAAAGAGAAGAAAAATGTTTCACGTGAAACATGTCTGTTGCTTTTTTCGTACGGATTCGCGTACTTATCTTAATTTGCACAAAATATTCAGCTGCCAAACGCATGCCATGATCAAAATGATTGCTGCTGCAAGAAATCTTATGTCATTACAAACAAAATGCCAAACCTTGATGCAAACGTGCATGACATGTATTCGTATGCAGAAACGAGTGGATCTATACGAGTATACATTCTGGAAATGCAAATTATGCAGCTCTTGTCGATTGCAGTAGTGAATTGTTTCACGTGAAACAAAAAAAGGGATCTCGAATCAATGTTCGAGATCCCTTTCGTATTGCTTGATTTGTTTCTTTTTAGATATCCGTTTGAGCGAATTTTGCATTTGTCTGAATAAATTCTTTTCTAGGTTCTACTTTGTCACCCATTAGGAGTGTGAAGGTCTCATCCGAGGCGATTGCGTCTTCGATTTGTATTTGAAGCAGTTTTCGCGTAGATGGATTCATCGTTGTCTCCCATAGTTGTTCTGAACTCATTTCTCCAAGACCCTTATATCTCTGTAGTTTTGGCTCTTTCCAGCCTGTTTGCTTTTTGATTTCCTCGACTTCGGCCTCATCGTACGCATAGTAACCTTCATTCCCTTGATATACACGAAAGAGAGGAGGGCAAGCAATATATACGTAGCCGTTTTCAACAAGTGGGCGAAGATAACGGAAGAAGAACGTTAGTAGAAGTGTGCGAATGTGCGAGCCGTCTACATCAGCATCTGCCATTATGATGACTTTATGATAACGGAGCTTCTCTGCATCAAAATCTTCACCAATTCCTGCGCCAAGTGCCATTACGACGGGCTGCAATTTCTCATTTCCGTATATCTTATCAATTCTTGCCTTCTCAACATTCAGCATTTTTCCCCAAAGTGGTAGAATTGCCTGATATTTTCTCTCTCGTCCTTGTTTTGCTGAGCCTCCAGCAGAATCTCCCTCAACGATGAAGATTTCACAGAGAGAAGCATCTTTTTCCTGACAATCTGCAAGCTTTCCGGGGAGAGCGCTTGACTCGAATACACTCTTTCTTCTTGTAAGATCTCGAGCCTTCCTGGCTGCCTCTCTGGCTCTTGATGCCGAAAGGCATTTGTCCATGACAATCTTAGCAATTGATGGATTTTCTTCTAAATACTGGGATAATTTCTCCCCAACAACCGACTCAACCATCGTTCGGATTTCTGCATTTCCTAGCTTGGATTTTGTCTGACCCTCGAACTGGGGCTCAGGCAATTTTACACTGATAATTGCACCAAGACCTTCGCGAGCATCCTCTCCCTGTAGGTTTTTGTCTCCGTCTTTGATATATTTATTCTTTCTGGCATAGTCATTTATGACCTTTGTAAGTGCGGATTTAAAGCCGGTAAGATGTGTTCCACCTTCAACCGTTGCAATATTATTTGCGTATGAATAGACATTTTCAGCAAAGGAGTCATTGTATTGTATTGATACCTCAACAAAGCATTCTCCTGAGCGCTGTGCAATGTATATCGGGGGCTTATGTAAGGCTTCTCTGTGGCGGTTGAGGTATTCTACAAAGGAAATAATGCCTCCTTCATAATGCAGTACCTTAATGACCGGTTCTTCTTCGCGATCATCACGCAAATTGATCGTTATTTCGCGATTTAAGAAGGCCATTTCTCTATATCGAGTAACCATGGAAGCAAAATCAAAGTGGACATCTGGAAATATCTGGGTATCTGGTACGAAAGTTGTCTTCGTTCCCGTATCCGAAGGATCACAAGTGCCGATTATTTCAAGCTGGCCGACTGTTATTCCGCGCTCAAAGGCGATACGGTAGATGTTTCCATCTCGGCGAACCTCGACGCTCATAGAGGACGCCAGGGCGTTTACAACGGATGCGCCGACACCATGCAGTCCTCCAGACACACTATACGCTCCGCCACCGAACTTTCCGCCTGCATGAAGTACTGTATGCACGACTTCAACAGTCGGAATTCCAACCTTTGGATGATTACCGACAGGGATTCCTGAACCATTGTCAACAACCGTAACAGATCCATCCCGGTTTACAGACACCCAAATCGTATCACAGCGACCCGCAAGGGCCTCATCGACGGAATTGGCGACAATTTCGTATACTAAATGGTGTAATCCACGAAGGGTCGTATCACCAATATACATTCCAGGACGTTTTCGAACAGCTTCTAAGCCTTCAAGTACCTGTATATCTGACTCGTTATATTCAGAAGCATTCGATGTGTCAAATTCGTCTTGACCTTCTGCTGCGCCCGCAAGCTCATCAAGTGAATCCTCCAGATAATCCTCGGTTAATGCGCGAGGATTATTGGCCAAATTCGTCACACCATCAAGTGAATCCTGATCTTCAGACTCCGAATAGTAATAATTCGTGTCTTGTTTCTGCTCCTCTGGAAGGGTCTTGTCCTCATTCATTAGTCATTTCCTTTCTCAATTTTGCACCTGTACATCCGTGCAAATGATGCCACAAAGGCTTATTTATCAGGGTTTGTAACACTGTTACAAAGAATACGGTGCACATAATTTGTATTTTCGTACCCTTTTCTCAGTCATTCGCTTATATAAGGTTGCCGTAGACAGAGGAGAGAAGTACACGCGATCGACTGTGATAACCGCGGATTGTGGAATCTCGTCTGATACATATTCTGCACGATCCGTTTTCTCTGCTTCTGCCAGAAAAGATAGTATATCAGTCTGCGAGGGACTTATGGACTCCATATCAATCACACAAATAATAAATCGATCTGATATAGAATATTCCCCTCCGATATGAACATACATGGTTCTTCTCCTATGTAATATACTGGCATAAGGCAAATGTACATACCCTCTGATTATACCACAACAAGTCTCATTTATCGCTTCTGAACCGATCCGTCAATGACCTCAAAGAAGGTAAGTTCAGGCACTTTTGATTGGGATGATGGCTCAAGGGAGTCTTTCATCTTCTGAAGAATGAAGGATCGGTCGGTACAGGTAATAAAAACCTGCGCGTTTTCAATATTCGATAAAAGACAAGCCCTCCGTCTACTATCTAACTCGCTAAAAACATCATCAAGTAAAAGAACAGGCATCTCCCCTGTTTCCTCCATAATGATTTGGAGTTCGGCTAATTTAAGTGCAAGTGCAGCGGATCTCTGTTGTCCTTGCGAGGCAAAGGCACGAAGCCCATCTCCATCAAGAGATAATTCTAGATCATCTCTGTGTGGTCCTGATCCAGTTGTTCCACGCTCATAATCTTCTTGATGCGTGTTTTTGAATCGTTCCAGCAAAATTGATTCGATTTTTTCTTTTTTTTCTTCCGGATTATGAAGAACATCTTCGCTTAGCAGACTGGGAACCGTACGATATTTAACGAAGAGCTTTTCTTTCCCACCGGATATTTGTTCGTGTTTCTGTGATGCGATTGCCGAGATTCTCTTGGAAAATAGTATTCTCTCAACAATGATTCGTGTCGCAACCTCAGATAGGGGATAATCCCAAATTTCGATTTCTCCGTTCTCAGACGAATCAAGAAGATGCGACGATTTTTTCTGTCGAAGTAATTTGAGTGTTTGGTTCCTTTGTTGAAGGATTTTCGTATACGTGACTAGGTCATGAAAATAGCATGGTCTTACTTGTGAAATGAGTAGATCCATATATCTTCTGCGGACCGACGGTCCTTCTTTAATGAGGAGAAGATCTTCAGGCGCAAAAACGACCGCATGAAATATGCCCATAAGGTCACTTAATCGCTCAAGAGGGACTTCATTATACTCAATCAGTCTCTTTGCCTTTATGATTTCTGAGGGCATATCAGAAGCTTCGAAATACGTGATTGAAAGCTTCTCATCATAGGCATTATGATCTGTCATTCGTTGGGATGCCAATACTATGCTGACTTTATATTGTTTCTGACCATGCAGAATCATCTCTTTATCCTTTGATGTCCGATGTGACCGGGCACAGGTGCACAGATATATGGCTTCTATAATATTTGTCTTTCCTTGTGCATTTTCTCCGTATAGAACATTAATAGAAGGCTCAACCTGTAAGTCAAGCCTTCCATAATTGCGAAAATTCTCGATCCGAATTGATTTAATATACATCAACTGTTCCTTACGTAATAATTATCGACGAAGAGGAAGAACAAGATATGAGAAATCTTCACCTTCCGTAGGTCTTAATACACATGGACCATTACTTCCATTAAATATAATCGAAATTTCCTCATCATCAATGACGCGAAGTGCATCAATAAAGTATCGGGGATTGAAATCAATATCAATCATTTCACCACTAATATGGACAGGAATCTGCTCACGTAGGGTTCCAAGCTCCGTACTTGCACTAATAATGAGTGTATCTTCATCTGGCATGGAAAGTTGAACGGGACATCTTCTATCTTCAGACAAAATAATAAGAGAAGCTCTCTCGATTGCCTCAAGCATCGCTTGCGGTGAAACGAGCAATGTAGTATTTGATGTTTTAGGTAGAATTGCCCTGTAATTCATATATTCGCCCTGAATTAAGCGAGAAACAACACGAACCGTTCCCGTATCAAAAAGGATATGATTGGGAGATGAATATACAATCATCTCCTTCTCTTTTCCACCTAAAATTCTACCCACTTCATTAAGTGCTTTCCCAGGAATAATGAACTTCATAACCGGAAGATCCTGTCCGATGAGTTGTTTACGCAAAGCAAGTCTGAAGCCATCAATAGCTACCACCTCAATTGCGAAACCGTCACAGGTAAAGAAACAGCCATTAAGTGCAGGTCTGCTCTCATCTGTCGATACAGCGAAAATTGTTTCTCTAATCATATCCTTAAACAAAGACTGAGGAAGTGTAATCTTTTCTGCATCTGCAACTACGGGAATTTTAGGATATCCATCCGCTGAAATCCCCTTAATCGAGAAAACAGACGTTCCACTCTCTATCGTAATCTGCATTTGTGTATTGCTCTCAATAATGACTTGGTTATCAGGAAGCTTACGAACAATTTCACCAAATAATTTCGAATTAATGACCATTGCTCCATTTGTCATTACATCGGCTTCCACCTGAGACTCAATACCTGTCTCAAGATCATATCCCGTCAATTTAACTCCACTTTCAGAGGCCTCAATAAGAATACCATCGAGGATCGGCAAAGTAGATCTTGTCGACACTGCCTTCTGAACAATCGAAATGGATTCTACAAGTCTATCTCTCGAACATATAAATTTCATTGGACTACCTCCATTAAAATGTTTTATTATTAGGTCTATTATACAGAAATGAAGCAAAAAAATCAGCAACTTTAGGCATTTTTTCAAATGAGAACAAAATGAAAAAGAATTGCTAAACCATTCTTTTTGTGTAATAAAATTGAAACATAATTATAATAAAAGTGACTCATTAGTTTTCCACATGGTTTTAGAATGTAAATTGAATAGAAAAGAAAAGAATCTATTTTGTGAGAATTCCTACTACAAAATAAAGAAATTATCTTCGCCTTCTTCTTATGGTGTGTGACTTATGTTAATAAACCCAGAAAGGTCTGATATAAAGGCATTTCACGTGAAATTTTGTGTGCTAAAAAATGTGGAAAAAAGAGAAGTTATTCGGGTCATTCACAGTGCTAAATTATCCACATATGAATACACAGGTTATACAGAGGATTTTATCCACATATGTACTTTTTTTTGTGGATAAGTGTTAGGAGGAAAGACGTTTTTTAATTTCTTCTATATCCTGGGAGAAGACGGAGTTTGCCGAACTAAGGTCAACAGATACCTTGTTACAGGCGTGCATGACTGTGGTATGATCTTTGCCACCGAAATCTTCACCAATTTTAGGAAAAGTCATATTGATGATGTATCTGCAAAGATACATCGCAATTTGGCGAGGAATGGTAATATCTTTATTTCTGCGATTGGATAGTATTTCTGTTACGGATACGTTGTAGTAGTGTGCTACAACATCCATAATAATCTTCGAAGTAATCTGACGGGAAGGCTTGGGTTGTATGATGTCCTTAAGTGCTGATGCGGCAATATCCAAGTTAAGACTTCCTGCAAGAAGACTATAGGCAAGCACGGTATTAAATGCACCGTCAAGTTCACGAATATTTGTTGCAATATTGGCAGCAATATAGTCAAGAACATCTTCTGGTACATCAACGTTATTCTGTTGGGCGCGTTTCTTGAGGATGGCAACTCGTGTCTCATAATCCGGCGGCTGGATATCAACGATGAGTCCAGAAGAGAAACGCGTGCGAAGACGCGATTCAAGAGAAGCCAGGCTTTGCGGAGGCTTATCGCAAGTCATAACGATATGTTTGCCATTTTCATGTAAGACATTAAACGTATGGAAAAACTCGATTTGCATCTGTTCTTTTCCCTCGATAAATTGGATATCATCGATGAGAAGAAGATCCGCATTTCGATATTTATCGCGGAAGTCATCATAGGAGGTTTCTTTGATTGCGGAGATAAATTCGTTGACGAATTGCTCGCACTGAACGTATAGAACTTTCTTCTCGGGGTGCTTTTGCGTAACATAGTTACCAATTGCGTGCATTAAGTGCGTTTTGCCAAGTCCTGAACCACCATACAGAAAAAGGGGATTATAATTCCGACCTCCTAATTTCTCAGCAACAGCAACACAGGCAGCATGCGCAAAACGGTTTCCTGACCCAACGATAAAGGCGTCAAATATGTATTGTGGGTTGAGTTGGGACGTCGTCTTGTGGATATCTTCCGACGAGGATGATTCATATGCCACAGTGGTTACAGAAGGAGCCAGTTTCCGAATGGCAGAAAGAATCTCTTGAGATCCGCTAATCGCTATCTGAATATCGTAGGAACGCTTGCATGCAATGGAAATGGAATTCGTAATGAGACGCTTGTAGGGCAAAACGAATTCATACGAAAAAGAATCCGGTACAGATAAGATGAAAGTCTTTTCATCAGCATATACCGGGATCATCGGATCAATCCATGTTTTCATACTAACCTGTGGAAGCTCTCCCGACAGAAGATGGGTCGCTTCTCTCCAGATCTGATTCATTTCAACTGCTTGCATCGCATTCGCTTTCTGTTTTCACGAAGAGCATAATTTTTCATTTGGCTGTATCAAAAAAGTATCCCTATAATAGCAGAAAAAGACCAACAATAAAAGCATTTAGACATATTCTCTGCTATAATGATAGAGATTTTTCAGATCAAACGAATAAAAATGACTGAAAGAGGTGCTTCTTGGAATGAAAAAAATTAACAGTGTTACAAACACAGAAGATAGGGGTACTAAGGTCAGATTGGCCGGTGCGAAAAAGCCCAAAAAGAAGATGACAAAGGTAGATTATATTCTCATCATTGTGGCGATTCTTCTTCTCCTTGCCGCAGCCGGTTTCTTTCTCTATCCAATCTACAACAGCAAGCAACGCGAAGCAATCACAGATGATTTTCTCGTGAAAATTGACGAGGGAACGGCAACGATTATTGTGGATCGGGATGATTACGCGATTGACGGAGAAGAGTACGAGACATTTCAGACGTATGAAAGCGGAGAAACTGCGTCCCCCACAGTCGCATTACCAGAGGATGTAGTGCTAACAGCACTGGGCGTGTTCCAGATAGATTCGGTTGACGTTTACCTGCCTCTTCTTGATGATGCCGGAACGGTTCCTCTTCGCTATGGAGCCGGGATGCTTTCAGGAACGGCGATGCCTGGCCAAGAGGGCAATTTTGTTGTCCTGGGGCATAGGATGAAAACATATG
Source organism: Bacillota bacterium (assembly GCA_052036055.1). Lineage (GTDB taxonomy): Bacteria > Bacillota > Clostridia > Saccharofermentanales > Saccharofermentanaceae > Firm-13. Next base: position 10,868 of record JBPOHB010000104.1, read on the forward strand.
GACTTCTTTTCAATCGACTTGGCGAGGTCGTTCTGAATGATGAGATTGTGATTACGATGCTTGACGGAACCGTATATACCTATGTTGTCGACAACATTATTCCAGCACTCGATCCGGCAGAATTATCGGATTATATTGGTATTGACAGCGGAACAGGGAAACAAATTACTCTTGTGACCTGTACGCCGACAGGGGTG
>JBPOHB010000194.1:0-7322 GCA_052036055.1 Bacillota bacterium
CAGAATTTACATATCCTTGCGTGCGTGCGCCATTATTTGTGATTGTCGTCTTGGAAAAGCCATCTGGAATATCGCTGCTTTCCGGTGTCTCAGAAAGGCAAAGAAGATCCGCCGCCTGAAAATACACTTTCTCGGAATCATACAATGTTATGCTGTTAAGCGTAGGGTTATATATGTATAGTCCTGTCTCTGTGTCTGCGCTTGTCAGGTACAAGAGCATACTTGAAATACCATTGCCGACAAAGACGGGGACCGTACTTCCGTTAATTTGTCCTGACTCCTGCCAGAATCCTTCTGGCAAGGATAGTTGATCCGGAAGTTCTGCGAAAAGGTATATGTTCCCATCCTTATCCGTGATGGTAGCATTTTCTGGCACGAGGGATTCTTGCCTATTCACGTGAATCGTAAATGTCTGAGCTGTTTTGCCATCCTGCGCCGTTACTTTTACGGTAACATCGTTATCGCCGATGGCAAGGTTTGTATTTCCCGAGACCACTACCGTTGCATTCGGATCCACAGGGACCGCGGTCACCGTCAGATCCGTGACACTCCGCGTAACGGTTGTCGAATATTCGAAAACGGACGGAGAAAACTCTGGCGTCAGCGTGGCGCCATCGATGTTAAGCGATGATAATCCCATTTCTATTGAAAGCAAATTACTCGCTGCGATCTTCAAGCTGCTCCCACTTGATGCCGTTACCGAGGCAGAAGAGCTATTTCTGAACCCGCTCATATTCCCGAGCCAGAACTGTATATCGCCAGTATCTATATCGTCGAGAACCTTAAAATACAAAATGCATACGGTAACTGTAGTTGTTGCTGACATACTCGGGTCAGAAGGCGGCGTAACGGGATTTCCTGCCTCATCCACGGTGGGAAGTGCTGCATTTGTCGCAATCTGATCCTCTACAGTCTGGTCAAGTCCGGTAATCGAGACGACACTTGTCGACTCGACATGGGTAAGAGAAAATGTTGACGGAAGAGCTGTTCCTTTATCGAGTCCCATAAATTCGACATAATCTTTATCGAATTGCACCTCAATCGGTCCGAATCTCGTTAGATTGGGAAAGCTTGCAAAATCGACACGAACAGCAATCGTATCTCCAGGAACAGCCGTTGTCGTATCAGAGGTCAGATTGACCACCACCGCCCCATCCGCATGAACAGCAAACCCAAAAAGAATCGGGATCATAATCATGATCGTAAGCACAATGGAAAATAGTCGCGTTCTCTTCATTGGTCAACTCCTATGTATCTATTTCTATGCAGAAATCTTCTTGTAGTATTATACACTTTTTCGTATATGCAGCAATCATTCTTCAGGCAGTTCGCCCCATGTCTCAGGCATATCGTTATACACGGGGATCACAAAAATGAAATCTGTGCTTATCATATTCTGCGCTAAATAGGCATCGTGATATCGAACCCCTTCTGTATACGGCATCGAAATATTCTGCGCGTATTGATGCTGATATAGACCGTCATCATTACTAATTACATCAAACTTCTGAAAATAGAGCGTGTCTTGACCAATGCTTATATAACTTTTTGCAATCCAGAGCGCGCCTCCCCTTATCGCTAGATCGGGCGTTGTCCATGGGAGAAGAATAGCACTTTCATCTGCCGTAATGGTCTTGGCATCTGGGTCACTTCCATACATGGCATACTTTGCGCCGTTAATTCTGGCTCCGTTTTCAACATCCGGATCTGGCGTCGAACCAATATTATAGAAATTGTAATAGCCTTCATAACCAGGAAGCGTACCCGTTGCAAGTTCAGATTCAGCGTTTACACCCATCTCCTGCAAAATCCTGCTTGTCAGGAAATAGGGAGAGACGCCCGATTCTTGACCTGCGCGAAGTAAAATATCAGCATAATCGGGATCCGTAGCATCCAGAAATGTACCGTCAACCATTTCTCTCACACCGTCAAGCGTATGAATCGACGAATCAAACGACAGCTTCTCAAACATAAAGATATGAACTGGATCAAAGAAATTCCTCGGGTCCAAAAAATAGGAAACAACTTGTGTTTTTGCCGCGCGCCAAGATGATCCGTCATACACGGGGCTGTCTTCTTTTACCCATTCCGGATTACTGTAATCACTTGCAAGATTTCTGTCAGCATTGTCTTCTTGACTCATCAGATCATCCCAAGACAGATTCGTATAATAGGGAACGAATTGATAGGTTGGTTCTAAATTGTGCATCAGCCATAATCCGCTTCGGTAACTAGATGGGAAAAGCGATAGCGTACTTACATCATACCCGGACGACTCTTTTCCCGATAACAAATAGAGTGTATACACATGGATATTCTGATCGAAATCCGTTACGTATATATTGACTCGATTGGCAGATTGGCTAAGTGAGACAAGACCTGTCTCGGAAGCTTCCGAGACAGAATTGTCTTCCTTCACACATTCAATCTTGCAGGACGCCGCATAGCCTTCAACTGTCGATGCCTTCACCAGAATACTCTCGATTTCGGTCTCGGATACATAGCCGTAACTGTATGTCTCGGAAGAAAAGGATGGGTATTTTGCGATCGGCGTGTCATCTACAAGTGTAAAATCGAGACTGGCTAGGCAGCCATTTAGTGGGAGAAACGTCAAATCAGAAACGGCATAGGTTAATTCATTGCGGTTAAGGTCCATGCAGGTAACCGTTGCATCCTCTTGTTCATCCGTAAGTGATTCTGTTGGTATATCAGTCGGAACGCTCCCCACATCAGACACAACAGACAGATACGTTCCGTCAGCATCAATCGCCACCTCTTTGGATTGAATCATCAGATAGGTAATCTCATCAACAGATGTATTCTCCGCACCTTTCTGTACTCTGACATAGAAAATATTCTGGTATGCCACTTCCTCGTTACTCGATGCAGGAATCTCCTGCTCTGCGCCACGCAAGACCTCGTTTTGCACGCCTGGGAGATCGTTTTTACCAATCTCGTTACCATGTAGATCATAGAGTGTTGCACAAATATCACCGGATGCATCAACGAAATTGATATATGCATTTCGATCCTCTGCATCAAGCGCATACCAGACATCTGTCTGATCAGAAGCGATTGATCCTTGCTGAACACCGTCGTTTATCAGCGTAAAAAACGATGGAATGACTACGTCGCCTCCCGTAACAATTCGCCCGCGACCATCTGATGTTCGGAGAAGAACAGTGACTTGGTGCGTGCCAGCATTCTCACTTCTTGTATCCCAAACCATTGAGAAATTCTGCGCCCCGGATTCATCCTGTGTGATTGCAAGCTGGCCCTGTCGCAGATCCTTATCCACGTAGAAATCGGTTCTCGCATCCGAGCCGTTTATCAATATATCTCCGCTGATTTCACGAATGCCAAAAGCGTAGCCTTCCTCGTTACAAATCGGATTGTCTACGAGTATGGACGAAAGCTGCGTTCCGACTTCATCGATCGCGCCTTCATCAGAAGACGCATATGTCGGCGAAATTTCTGCCAGAAGCGTCTCAATAACATAGATGCGTGATGTTTGGGAGAGCATTCCCAGAATATCCGATGCATGATCTTCCGACCCGTATACTGCCTGAGAAAGATCCTTCGAAAAGGCCTCATCATCTTTGCCTGTAAGCAAATAGGACGTTCCCGTAAAAGATACTCGCAAGTATTCGGAAAGGGAAGCTTGTCTTGTCGAAATCTCCGTTTCCCACTGGTTAATCCCTGCCTGTGCTCCAACAATATCTGCCGTCCTGGAAATAATGCCTTCTTCTTCGTCCGTAAGCGCACTGGGTTCATTCAGCGAGTATAATACGCCAGCAGCATATACCGTTACGCCGATACCAAGAAGCATAATGAGTGACGATAAAGCGACAAAAACCAGACGGAAGTTCTTCTTCACGATAACACCTCTGTTTACTGACTTATCTGATCCAGTGTCCGACCATACGCAGGAATGAAATGTTCCAGGAAATAGGCGATTTCAGGATCTTCGAATTTTTGGATCGATTCATAAATTGTCTTCTTGGCAGATACAAATTCTTGGTTTCCGGAATTCTCTTCCGTAATGCACTTAATGTATGCACAGATCCGATCGGCGGCTTTCACGAGAACCACCTCATCCTTCTTGCTCGGCTCAGAAATATCCGGGCATAATACCTTGCGATATTCTGCACGCAGTTCTTCAGGTAGAAGTGACAGAAGCGTCTCCGATGCTTGCCCCTCGACTTCTTTATACGCACGCGTAATCTCAGGATTTCGATACTTAATCGGGGTAGGAAGGTCTCCGGTAATGATTTCGGTTGCATCGTGGAAAAGCGCATATACCGCAACTTGCTGTGGATCAACTGGCAATCTGCCTTCTCCAAAAAAACGATTGCGGATTATGGCAAGCGCATGTGCGACAATTGCAACATCCATACTATGTTCCTTGATGTTCTCTGTACGGTTGTTCCGCATCAGACCCCAGCGGTTGATGTACTGCATACGATCCATCATCGCATAAAAAGAATACGCAAGCGAATCATCCGAATCATGGCCCCTTTTCTCGATCATACCTGTACCTCACACCCAATAAATTTGCTCGTAGCATTTATTTGCAAAAGAGTCTGTCATCCCAGAAATATAGTCCGTTACAATCCGAGCATGATCTGTTCCTTCACAGGGATACGTCTCGCTAAAAGAAGCCAGCCCTGCAAACACTGGATTCCCCGATGCGGATGCTTTCTGCGGATCTGTTATTGCATGCATGAGCGCATCAAAAATGCCTTCTACCGTAGCCTTAACCTGTGTTTCATATCGGAAAATCTTCTCAGAATGATAGATTCTCTTAACATTTTCATTGAGAAGCTCCATCATCGCCTGTCCGGATTCATCAGACAAAGAAATCATATCCTGATTCAAACTGTTGTGAATTATATCTGAAACAAGTGTCTGAATAATCTGTGAATTGGTATTTCCAAGGGCAGAAGCTATGTCTGGAGGAATGTCTTCAAATTCCATGATTCCAGCTCGTGCGGCATCCTCAATATCTCTGCCAATATATGCGATCTTGTCAGCAATACGAACAACACAGCCCTCAAGGGTCGCAGGCATATTCTTACTTCCACCACGTTCCAGAATCGATTGGCTATCCTTTTGTCGGTTGGGAAGAAGCTTGTACTCACTGTATGTTTCGCCGCAATGAGAGACAATACCATCGCGCACTTCAAAAGACAAATTCATGCCCTCGTGTATATGTCCCGGTCGCACAGCAAGAATATCCGCTACGCGAAGGCTTTGCATTTCATGCTCAAAATACTCAGAAGGGCAATATTTTCTAATACATTCATTCAGTGTACGCTCACCGGAGTGTCCAAATGGCGCGTGTCCGATATCATGTCCAAGAGAGATCGCCTGGACAAGATCCATGTTCAAATTGAGCGCACGGGCAATCGTCGTTGCAATGTAATTCACATAAATGACATGCTCAATACGAGAGCAGATATGATCGTTTTGCGGATTAAAAAAAACTTGCGTCTTGTGTCTGAGTCTACGAAAGGCTTGCGAATAAATGATTCGTCCCGTGTCTCTTTCAAAATCAGATCGAATGGTGCATGGCGTTTCTGGGAAGCGGCGCCCGCGACTGTTTTTGCTGCGGAAAGCATAGGGTGACAGATTCTCTTCACGCGCGTCACGAAGCATAGAAAGCAGCAATCGATCATGCGGATTATCCGCAAGGTCAAAAGAAGGATCAGATGGCCCGGCAATATATGCATCAAGGAAATTCTGTTCGTTCTCTCTCTTATCCACAGTTGCACCTCTCTTTGTTTACAAGTATATCATTGCAGCAAGAAAGTGTCTTTCAGAAGAATCAGCCCTTACTCAATTTTGCCTGTTTGAGAAGCATATTCTTTGTAGATTTATTGTCAAACGTAACGCATATAAGCGCATCTCCCGCTACCTTCTCGATCGAAACAACCGTCCCTCTGCCAAAGCGCGGATGCTTTACTGCCATCCCCTTCGTCACTTCATCGGGCGAAAGAAATTCACCTTGCACGGAGGAGGGTACGACCGATTTTTGTATCGTATTCGGTAGCTGTCCTTCTCCCCATGAACCACGATGCTTCCCATCCGTGGAAGTCGCGCCAAACGGCTGTGTCCTCCGAGTCATGCTATCTGACTTGTCAGCGCCGTATCCGGATACTGTTTCGGTGAAAGACCGCCTTGCTGTGCCAAGGCTCTCCAAATACTGATTGTCAATTTCTTTAACAAAACGTGATACAGGTAATTCCTGCGTCTGCCCGAAGAGCATTCTGCTCCTGGCGGCAGTAATGTGCAGCTTACTCTTGGCTCGAGTAATGGCCACATATGCAAGCCGTCTTTCCTCTTCAATTGCTTCCATATTGTCGATTGCTCTTGAGCCGGGGAAAATCCCTTCCTCTGCACCAATCAGGAAAACAACGGAGAATTCGAGCCCCTTGGCGCTATGAATCGTCAGCAGTCTGGCAAAATCATCTGCCTCATCATTATCGCCTTCCGAATATAATGCGGCATTCTCCAAATAGGCCGAAAGAAGCCCGGATAAATCCGTATTGTAGGATGTATCTTGGTCGCTGTATTGGTCGGAAAGAAGATCCGTCCCCATTTCTTTCTCAAGACTCTCTTTCTCCAACGCCTGCGTCTTTCTTCTCGATTCAAACTCGACCGCTTCGGATAGTAATTCTTTCATGTTTTCGACTCGATCTACCGTCTCGTCCTTCTTTTCTCTCTGCTCAATGATCTCTTGCACAATGCCGGATTGATCCTGAACATATTCAATAAATTCGGCAAACGTCATTTTGTTTTCAGCTACCTTCTCACGAAAATCCGCAATCAACCAAGCAAACTGCTGCAACTTATGTGCCGCTCTAGAAAGCTCAGGATATTGCGGCGCAAGTTCGCATACGCGAAGACAACTCATTGTATCTTGTGCAGATATTTCCAGAATGCGATCAACCGTAGTATCTCCAATACCACGTTTGGGAACATTGATGATGCGAGACAAGGCATAATTATCGGACGAAGACATAATCAGACGCAGATAGGCAAGAATATCTTTGATCTCTTTACGGTCATAGAATCGCTGTCCCCCATAAACGCGATACGGAATACCTCTTTCACGAAGTGCAGCCTCAATGGTACGTGACAATGCATTGAGACGATACAGCACGGCCATATCTCCATATTTGTATTGACCGGACCGAACAAGAGCCCTCATCTGATCTGCGACATAATACGCCTCTGCGCCATGATGATCCGCACAGTAAAATGTGATCGGTTCTCCTTGCGCATGCTCGGTTCGCAGTTCCTTACTCTTTCTTGCCTTG
>JBPOHB010000211.1:0-1886 GCA_052036055.1 Bacillota bacterium
GAATTCCTGCGACCCTGAACCGCCCATTGCACCGGAGTCTGCGTCAACAAGAATATAGTCGAGTCCGCAACGGTCGAAAATTCGGCAGTATGCATTGTACATCGCCTTGTAGGAGACGCTCAGTCCATGCTCGTCCGTATCGAAGCTATATGCGTCTTTCATAACAAATTCACGTGCTCGCATCACGCCGAAACGCGGGCGCTTCTCATCCCGATATTTGTGCTGGATCTGGTAGAGCGTCACGGGCAGCTGACGATAGGAATGTATATTGTCCCGCACCGCTTCGGTAAATGGCTCTTCATGCGTCGGCCCCAGACAGAAACTACGACCGCTTCGATCCTGAAGGCGAAACATTTCCGGTCCGAATTTGTTCCAGCGTCCAGAGGCCATGTACACTTCTGCTGGAAGAACTGCCGGCATAATAAGCTCCTGCGCGCCGGCGCGATCCATCTCTTCGCGAACGATATTCTCAACTTTGCGAAATGCACGATAGCCCATCGGCAGAAAGGAATAACTCCCCGAAGCGACCTTGCGCATCATTCCCGAACGAAGCATAAGCTGATGGCTGACAATCTCGGCATCGGAAGGAATTTCTCTTTGTGTCGGCATGAAAAGTTTTGATACGCGCATATTTGTTCTCCTGATCTCTTCTAGCTAATAATCATATGTGAGTATACGTTTTCGAGCCTGCGATGTCAACGAAAATGGTTCTGCGTTATAGGTATTTACACGCCCGAATATAGGCATTTCTCTTTCGGATACATATGCATGTTTTCGGGCTTTTCGAGCAATCGATTGTATATATACGTGTATTTTGCAACGGGCATACCGGAAGCATATGTTTACTTCAGGGAAAATGTTAGAATACTGGTAGGAACTTTCCCTCTTTTTCGCGAGGTATAAACATGTATGATGTAACGGTTATCGGGTGCGGGATCTGCGGCGCATCCATCGCATATGCACTGTCACACTATGACCTCCGTGTTTTGGTTCTTGAGAAGGAAAATGACATAGCGGAAGGTGCAACAAAAGCAAACAGCGGAATTGTCCATGCAGGGTATGATCCGCTTCCCGGTACGCTTATGGCAAAACTGAATTGCGAAGGCGCCGCAAAAATGGCCTCGCTATGCAAGGAATTCGGAATTTCCTATACACAGTGCGGCTCGATGGTCCTCGCCTTTGATGAGAAAGAAGACGAAATGGTCAGGGAGCTTCTCGCTCGCGGCAAGGAAAACGGAGTCTCTCACCTGTCCATTTTATCGGGAGATTCGGTTCGAGAAGCTGAGCCGCTTGTATCAATGGAGGTTACCTCTGCCCTATTTGCGCCGACGGCCGCCGTCATATTGCCTTGGGAGCTCTGCCTTGCCTTCATGAGAAATGCCATGAATAATGGTGTCACGCTGATGCGAAATCAAGAGGTACAATCTATTTCTTCTGCTCCACTGGATCATTACATAATTCAGACAGCGTCCGATACATTTGCATCCCGATATGTCGTAAACGCTGCCGGGATACAAAGTGACAGGATTCATAATATGGTCTCTTCACCCGACTTCGAAATTCTGCCAAGTCGAGGCGAATATGCCTTGTTTGATAAGAATAATCATACCCCAGTAAAACACGTTCTTTTCCAGTGCCCTTCTGCTCTCGGGAAAGGCGTGCTTGTTGCCCCGACGGTCCACGGGAATCTCATCGTCGGTCCGTCCAGCACGCAAACGCAAGACAGAGAAAATCTATCCACTACCACATCTGTTCAAGACAGTGTGCAGGCGCACGCCCGCAAAACACTCCCCAGCATCTGTTTTCGAGACAATATACGTAATTTTGCCGGTCTTCGTGCGAACAGCTCCGCCCATGACTTTCTGATTCGCGAATGTATAGATGCC
>JBPOHB010000038.1:0-13150 GCA_052036055.1 Bacillota bacterium
CCTGTGTTTCTGACCGCTTTTTTGCCATTACAGATGCAGGTGTGTTTGTGACTTCGTCTGATGGCATAACGTGGACACAGTTTTCGCCTGATGAGACGGTTTCGTGTGTGCTGAACACGGTTACTTCTGTCAATAAGGCGGGTGTTGCTGCAGGCGACGACGGATGTCTACTTCTTTGTTCAGATGGTCAGGTAATCCAGGTTCATTCCGGCGTGACGGAGGATCTTCTGACCTCAGTCAGCAGTGGTGAAGAATTACTGGTTGCAGGTAGAAGCGGTACTGTTCTGACATCTTCGAACGGGATCGCTTTCCGATCATTAGGACAAGACGAATTGCCGGTATTCGATGAGATCCCGAATTGGATGTGCTCATACTACGCGGATGGATATTTCTTGCTTGGCGGTGATGCTGGGCAAATTGCGTATGGAACGTATTCGACAGATACCGGAAAATTTTCATTTGCTGGAAAAGTACTGAAGGATGGAAATGGAGCTATCGTATCGATTAAAGACATTACGATATTGCCGTCAGGCGAATGGATTGCTCTCTCAGAGACAGGCGAAATGTTCTGCTCAAAAGATCAAGGTGAGAACTGGACTGCGCTCGAAAACGATGTTATGTCTGGAATTGATGTGATTGGCATTGCAACATCCGGGAAGATTATATTGTCTCAGGGCACCTCTTCCTATACAACGCAGCTTTATACGCGCATTCAATTTGAAGACGCACAGAGCGAGAATATATTTGAAGCTGGGGATATGTGTTACCTTTCTTACAGCGGTTCTTCAACAGATGTGTCCTTAGCTGATGAGGAAGCCCCGATATGGCAGTGTTTCGGCGATAAATCAAGTATTTCCGCGTCTTCTTCATCGACCTCGAATGCTGGAGAGACGTCACTGTGTTTGTCCGGCGAGGAGAGTGATGATGGAGATAATGCGCACTATATCTCTCAGGTCATTGGCACAGATGGAGATTCACCGTTTGAAAGTAAACAGTTCTATCGGATTGATATATGGCTCAAGCAAGAAGGTGTGGATAACGGTGAGGTGATGACATGGATTTCCGGAGATTTCACATCGATTGGCACGACTTTTTCTGATGTAGGCAACGGATGGCGGCAATACACGTATACATTTGTACTCTCTTCGGATGCTTGCAGTAATCATGCTGGGGAGATAAGAATCAATGTTGGTTTTTACGGTGCGGGGAAAGTCTATGTCGACAAGATGTATCTTGGCAAAGATGATTATTCGGATTCATCTTTGCCAACGGTATTTACTGACAATATTGTTGAATCATCTCCGTCAATTATTCGTCTGAACAACCTGACAATTGGGCGACTTGGCGCTTCCCCCGATGCTTGGCTTCTTTCTTCAGGTAATCAGGCTATCATAAATGGGACGGATGGATTTACATATTCTGGCGACCAGTCTCTTGAGTCGTCACTGAATCTGGTTAAGAAAGCGGGTGCTTCTCCGTGGTTCGTGATCGGATCAAATGCCAGTCAGAAGACAATTGATCAACTGATGGGCTATTTGTGTGGCAGCATAACGGATCCATACGGAAAGATGCGTGTTGATAACGGAACAGCCGTTGCTTGGAGTACGCAATTCGATCGGCTATATATTGAAATATCCGATCCTAACGGCATTTTCACAACGGATATTCAGCGTGGAGCGTATGTGGATTACTGTATTGAGATGATTTCGTCCTCCGATTACTATCTGGACATAATGGATAAAGTTATTTTCTTAGATGGAATGAATTACCAAAATGGTTCTATGCAATCCTCGGCGGATTACCATACAAGCGATCTATTGATCAGTAATCATTCTGCTGAGAGTCCGTCGACCGAACTGTCGTTTGCCGATTCTGTTTCAACTGGATATACAAACTATTGGGACCAGATACCAAGGGTGCTTACTTTGTCGCAAGATGTGGCTGGAGAATGGATCCGCAGTGCCAATATATCCATATATGGTGATACGACTACGGCGACGGTAGATAATCCAAACATGAGAGAAATAACTGCAGCTGAGTATGCTGAATCGCTATTACATGATATTGGCGTTCATTCGGGTGTTGTCCTCGCTAGTATTGATATCAATGGGAATCCGCAATATGCAGAATCAAATCTACTGTTTTCTGACCCATCATCAGATCCAGATGAACTCGAAATATCCGCACAGAATAACCAAACGTTACTATCTATTATTGGCGTTCTTGATGGGGCTGTTTCTGGAAACTGGACTGAGGTCGAATTACTTTCGCCAAGTTCATCTGAGATTGCTTCAGAGGATAGCGATACATCTTCGGATACAGTCTTTGACGGACTTTCTACATACGCTTATTCCGCTGAAGATGGTGTACATGTCATTATTGCAAATACATCGGACAATTCGGCTCTCTTTTTGCTTGAGACGGATCTTGATCTAAAAGATACATATGTATATCAGTATTCTGATAGGGGAGTTCTTCTTAACAAGACAAAATTAGGACAGCGTGGGAATCGGATTAACTTGCTTTCGGGACAAGTGGCGGTTGCGATCATCCCAAATTGATCAGAATAGGTACTCAGCTTGTTCGGTTTCTATTCTCTGGAGAAAAATGGAAAAGGAACGAGCTGACTGCATTGTTCCCACCAGAGAAAAAGAAATCAATTTGAATAAATTTACTGGACACCGCGAATTTTGTCCAGTATAATAAACAGGCGTTTGGGTGGTTAGCTCAGCCGGTTAGAGTACTTGCTTGACATGCAAGGGGTCGGAGGTTCGAGTCCTCTACTACCCACCAAGCTAAATGCTTAGAGCCTGTATGGTTCTGAGCATTTCTTTTTTCAGTAACTTTCTGATCGGGTATTTCCGTTGGAGGATTACATATGAACACATCAAGTCATCAGAAGTATGAGAAAAGCAAGTGCCTGATCAGTCAGCATGAATTGATTGAATCAGATCGTGCCGTGTGCAAGCATACCCACGAACATACCCACGAACATCAAAGTACAAAATCCGTCATCAATCGCTTAGCGAAGGCAATCGGCCATCTTGAAATGGTAAAGAAAATGGTTGAGGATGGACGTGATTGCAGTGATGTACTTATTCAGCTTGCTGCCGTTCGATCGGCGATCAATAACACGGGCAAAGTGATTTTGAAGGATCATATCGAGAATTGCATTGTTGATGCAATTGAAGAGCATGATGACGATGCTATAAATAAGCTAAGTGATGCGATTGACCAATTTATTAAATAATTGTCAGAATAACCCCCCTCTAGGCTTGTAGGTTTTTGGAAGAATGGTATAACGTTTAGTGAAATCATTTCAGATAAATAGGAGGATATGAATATGGCTTGCTTTATTGCACCTATGACAGAGGCTATTATTGTTACGTTTATTAAGATGGCTGTAGATAAAAGAGAGAGACAGGCGATAAGTCTCACTGCAGCACCTAATCAGGAAATTTCCGAACATGTTGAGAACAAAATAAGCTTGAGCCGCAAACTTAGCTGGCTTAAGCAAATGCTTTGGGGCGGGGTATTCCTTTTGGCACTTGAGCATGTATGGCACGGAGAAGTTGTTCCATTTTTCCCATTCCTGACAGCGATGAATAATCCTGCGGACATCAAGCCAATGCTCATGGAAATTGCAACAGTAGGAACGTCAATGGCCGTTTTTGTGACGCTCATTTGGGTTGTTATGATTGTGATTGCCGATAAGAAAGTCAAGATGCCATTAAAATCTCTTCATGCAGAAAGTTGAGGTAAGTATATATGTTTTTCATTATTACTGCCTTTGCGGCTATTATTTCGACAATTGTCTGGTACAGCAAGCTTCCCAATGACTCATACAAGCTAGGAACGCTGTCTCTTATTTTCTGGGGTGCGACGCTTATGTGGCTCGTTGATCATCTGATTGCTTACATTGAGGAAAGAGGGGCGTTTTTTGAACTTACGTTAAACGCTACGTTATTAGGCATTGTTGTTGTTCTCGCAGGTCTTGCCTTATGGCTTCTGATTCTTCTGATCAGTGATCCCAAAGATGCAATTAAGAAACTGCTTACGGCAAAGAAGTAAATCAGCATTATTTTGCGTTCAGCACGTAAATGCCCTTGCGTATGTATCAATTGTACTGCGCAAGGGCTTTTTGTATGTAAAAAATTTTGACATATGAAAAACGGAATTGATTTGTGTCAATTTCACAAGTATAATTCGTTTTGGAGAGTAATGTTTGGTAAGAATAAATACAAATGGAGGGTGTTATGAACGCAAGTCAAATTCAAATTCTTATTGCCATGGGTTGTTATCTTGCTTTTGCAATAGCGATCGGCGTCTGGTATGCAAAGAAAAGCAATACAAATTCGGAAGAGTATTTTCTTGGAGGGCGCGGACTGGGCCCGTGGGTTGCTGCAATGAGTGCAGAGGCCTCAGATATGAGCGGATGGCTGCTAATGGGCCTTCCTGGGGTCGCCTATTTTACGGGTGCGGGTGAAGCATTCTGGACAGCAATTGGTCTTGCAATCGGAACGTATCTCAACTGGAGATTTGTGGCTGTGCGACTACGTAAATATTCGCAGGTATCAAATAATTCCATCACGATTCCTGACTTTTTCAGTAATCGTTACAGAGACAACAAAAAAATCCTTATGTCCATTGCTTCAATTGTCATTTTAGTATTTTTCTCCATATATGTTGGTGCACAGTTCATTACCTTCGGCAAACTCTTCGGGTATGTTTTTGGGGTAGATGATTATTTCAAAACAATGGTCATCTTGGGGGCGTTATTTGTACTCATCTATACGATGATCGGCGGTTTTCTAGCTGAAAGCACAACCGACTTTTTCCAAGGAATTCTTATGTTTTTTGCACTTGTGGCTGTACTTATTGTTGGAGTAATTAAGGCTGGCGGCTTATCAGAAGTGGTTACAAATCTTCATACGATTCCAAGATTTACCGATTTCTTTGGGATTGCGACCCCTGTAGATCAGGCGGGAGAACTTGTGTCTGTTTCTGGAAATGCACAGGCGGTAGTAAATGGGCATGGTGTTTTTGGGTCGGGAGCAAGTTATGGCCTTATTAGCATTCTATCTTGTCTTGCTTGGGGTCTGGGCTATTTTGGTATGCCGCAAGTTCTACTTCGTTTCATGGCGATTCAGAAGTCTTCGCAAATAAGGTTGTCGAGAATTATTGCCGTTACATGGTGTGTGATATCGCTTTTTGCTGCTATAGCAATCGCGATGATAGGTCGTTCTTATCTGCCAGGGCTACTTACAACGGCAAGTGAATCAGAGACAATCTTTATCCATATGGCTGTCGACTTCTTTCCCCCAGTACTTGCGGGAATTGTTCTGTCAGGAATTCTGGCCGCATCAATGAGTTCTTCAGATTCGTATATGCTTATTGCGTCTTCTGCGTTATCCAAGAATTTGATTGCGGGGTTATTGTTCAAGAACGCGTCAGAAAAAGCGATCATGTGGTGTGCTCGTATTACGCTTCTGCTCGTCACCATTTTCGGAACGTGCATAGCTTTGGCTGGAAGTGATTCGATTTTCCGAGTCGTATCCTATGCATGGGCGGGGCTTGGAGCGGCCTTTGGTCCACTCATGCTGTTTTCACTCTTCTGGAAGAGGACGACACTTTCCGGAGCGATTGCCGGAATGGTTTCTGGCGGAATTGTGGTTTTTGTCTGGAAGGAGTACATTAGTGGGATTTCTTCCCATCTAGCCGTATATGAACTGCTTCCTGCTTTCATCGTATCATCGTTGATGATTGTTGTTGTCAGCCTGCTTTCGAAAAGGCCATCGAAAGAAATAACAGATGAATTCGATGCAGTTAGAAGCTCAGAATATTAAAATTATGCTATAATTCAGGTATATGTTCTATTTGCTATATGAGGGAGGAATTTGTATGATTTGTCAAAAGTGTAAGGCTGAACTGTTAGACGTATATACTTTTTGCCCGCAATGTGGATCGCCACTTAAATCTGCCGAGGATTCTGCAGTCGAACCGGTTGAGGAAAAAGCGGATATATCCGAACCGGTTGAGGAAGCTTCTGAGGAGAACATTTTTGTGAAGACGGAAGAAGCTCCGCTGATTTCAGAAGAACCTGCCGTTGTTGAGGCTATTCCTGTTATTGAAGTAGCGCCAATCATTACGGTTCCACCAGTCATTGAGCCAGCTCAAAGTGTTGAACCTACCCCCGTTGCTGCTCCTGTACCCGTAGTAGATCCAGCACCCGTTGTCGCTCCTGTTGTAACAAAGAAGGATGACGCTTTGCCCGAGCCTGTCATTCCCAAAGAGTACAAGCCAGTGAAAACAGCAGGTGTGTTTTGGTACTATTTCCTAACCGCCATACCAGTCGTTAACCTGATCGTCGTATTGTCGTTTGCTTTTGGTTCCAAGAACAAAAACCGGAAGAGCATTGCGCGAGCAACATTGATTTGGTGGATTATAGCTATTGTCTTGTTCTGCGGACTGTTCACATTCGTGTATTTTGCACTTAACGGCTTCATGACAGATCTCGTAAATGCCAATGATGCGTCAGATATAGCGGATGCGTTCAATAATATTAGCTTTGGTGGATGATTTCTGATGTAGTTGTCTCGAATTAGCAAGATGTTTGCTATATTCGCGTACAATAGCTGTAACAATGTTACGTTACAATAAAAACTGTAGGATGCTTTGTTGCACGCCTGCAGTTTTTTTATTGAAGCGAGGTTGTTATGCCTGAAGAAGAACTAATATCAAAGAGGGATTTGCTCAGAGCTGCCCGTATATCATATGGAACACTATATCGCTGGAAGCGAATGAAATTGATTCCGGAGTCTTGGTTTATTCACAAGGCTACCCGGACGGGGCAGGAAACTTTTTTCCCGAAAGATCGGATATTGAGTCGCGTGGAGAAAATCCAGGAGCTTAAGGGTGAGTTGTCGGCTGAACAATTGGCAGAGATCTTTTCTGCCAACGTGAAGAGCTTTCGCATTCCTTTTGAAGATTTTCAGCATTTGCAGTTGGTTTCGAAACTTGCTATGGCGGCATTTACATCCGTATTCCCTGGCAAAAAGGATCTGGCATTTGATGATGTATTTGCCGTATATGTCGTGGATCATCTGATGCGATTATCTGGTATTTACTTAGAAGATGCTAAGCAGATTCTTCGTATGTTGGACAAATATCTGAAGACGAGGAAGAGCAAAGATTTTCAGTTGATCTTGATGCGGAAAATGGGTATCCCTTTTACGGTATTGGTTAAGGGAGAAGATGAAATTCTTCTCGAAGAAAACACGGAAGTAATTGCATGTGCTAACCTTACGGAATTCGAAGAAGCACTGAAGGAACGGTTAATTGCATAAGGCATAAGGAGGCTTCTATTCAATGAAAGTAGCAAGAACGAGCAAGAAGGCAACGCAGAAAAGTGAAGAAGAAGTCATAGTCCATGTTCTGTCAGATGCAAATCGTCTACGAATACTCCGTCTGCTTTCGGAAAATAAAGAACTATGTGCGCGTGATATCCTATCGCATTTCCCAATAACACAGCCAACATTATCTCATCATATGAGCGTTCTGCTTGAGAGTAAAATGATCCAATCTCGAAAAAGTGGTCGTTGGGTTTTCTATCATCTGTCCGAGGTTGGACTCGACAAGGTGATTTCTTTTTTTCTGGCACTTAAGGAATCAGCATCTGTTGCAAAATGCAGGGAGATGACTACTGCAGAAGATGAGGTGTCTTCTGTCGAAGCAATCGCGCAGAATGTTCAGGTTGAGGGGCAAAAAGCGAACAAGAAAAAGGGCAAAGATAAGGCAGAAAAGAAAAGAAAGAACAAGAAAAGAAAAAAGTAAAAGAGAGTGAAGCAAGGCACGCTCATTTCTGCATTCTTGACTTCCAAGATCGTAAGGATTATTATTATGTAAACGTTACAAATTTGGGGGTTCAAATGCAACAGGAAATAGCGGTTCAAGATATTATTGAGATTTTTGCGGAGAAGGATATTCGACTCACGCCACAAAGAATTAGTGTCTATAAGTTTTTGCTTGAGAATCGGATTCATCCAACCGTTGATACGGTATATGGTGTGCTTAAAAAAGAGAATCCATCTTTATCTAAAACAACGATTTATAATACGATTGAAGTTCTTTCAAATTCCAATTTGATTCGCGTCATTCGCATAGGTGAAGGAGATGTTCGTCTTGATGGCTATGTACATAGCCACGGACATTTTTACTGCAAAAAGTGTGCGACTGTTTATGATTTTTCGTTGGAAGGTTGTCATATGCCAGATGCGCTCGATGGTTTTGTAACTGACAGTATAGAAGTATCATCTGAAGGAATATGCAGTAAATGCGCTGCTTTAGATAAATAAGAAAGTACTCGGAGGTGAGAGGAATGGAAATCAAAGGAACGAAGACGGAGAAGAATCTGCAGGCTGCTTTTGCAGGCGAATCAATGGCCACTAATAAATATAGCTATTATGCTTCGCAGGCAAAGAAGGAAGGGTATGTTCAGATCTCGGACATTTTTACGGAGACGAGTGGAAATGAGAGGGAGCATGCCAAGCTTTGGTACAAGGCTCTTCATGGAGGTTTGGTTGCAGACACATTAACGAATCTGCAAGATGCAGCTGACGGTGAGAATTATGAGTGGACTGATATGTATAAGCAATTCGCCTCTGATGCAAGAGAGGAGGGTTTCGCCGCCCTGGCAACTCTTTTTGATGGTGTCGCTGGTGTCGAGAAAGAACATGAAGCGAGATATCGCGCGTTGATTTCCCGCATAAATCAGGGAGAGGTATTTGCTCGTGATGGTATTGTTATATGGAAATGCAACAACTGCGGGCACATCCATATCGCTGCATCTGCTCCACTTGTATGTCCTGTATGTAATCACCCACAGGCATATTTTGAGATACAGGCAAAGAACTATTAGTTTGCTGTACAGCTGAAAGCGAGGATTATTATGGCACGAGATTTGAAAATATACAGATGTTCTGTGTGTGGGAATATTGTTAGCGTTCTTCATGTGGGTGGCGGAGAGCTTACCTGTTGTGGACAGGCAATGAAGAGACTTACACCTGGAGAAAATGATACAGCGGCAAAAGAGAAACACATTCCTGTTGTAGAAGTGAATGGAGACAGGGTAAGTGTAACTGTCGGAAGCGTTTTGCACCCAATGACATTGGAACATCTGATTCAATGGATAGCCGTTGTGACGGATAAAGAGGTCTACACAAAGTTCCTTACGGCAGATGATACACCAACAGCATCATTTATCGTTCCAGAAGGTACTTCATTTGACACATATGAGTATTGCAACCTTCACGGGTTATGGAAGGTATAAATCCATTTGTTTCGATAGAAAGCCGCTTACTCGTAAGCGGCTTTTGCTTGCAAAAATATAAGGCTGCTTCATTTGACTTGTGAGAAGTCATCGAAGCAGCCTTATTCTTGTCAAAGATAGAAGATATTAGTCGTTTTGTGGCTCATTCCAACTCATGAGTGCGCGAAGTTCTTTGCCGACTTTCTCAATTGGATGCTCTGTCTCAATGCGGCGGCGTGCGTTAAAATTCATACGACCACACTGATTTTCCAGAATCCAATTGCGAGCAAAAGTTCCGTCTTGAATCTCGGCAAGCACTTTCTTCATCTCTTTTTTCGTCTCGCCCGTTATGATGCGTTTTCCGACGCAGTAATCGCCATATTCGGCCGTGTCAGAGATTGAATAGCGCATGCGGGAGAGTCCGCCTTGAAATACCATGTCAACAATCAATTTCATCTCGTGCATACATTCATAATAGGCATTCTCAGGATCATATCCAGCCTCACAGAGAACTTCAAATCCCACCTTCATCAGTTCAGAGACGCCGCCGCAAAGAACCGCTTGTTCACCAAACAGATCCGTCTCGGTCTCTTCGCGAAAAGAGGTTTCGAGAAGGCCTGCTCTACCACCGCCGATGCCGTGCCCGTATGCGAATGCAATATCACGGCAATTTCCGGAATAATCTTGATATACAGCATACAGGCAAGGTACGCCACGTCCGATCTGATATTCCGAACGGACTGTATGCCCGGGACCTTTTGGCGCAATCATAAATACGTCAATGTTGGCAGGTGGGACAATTCTCTGGAAATGGATATTAAACCCATGTGCAAATGCTAGTGCTTTCCCTTCGGTTAGGTTCGGAAGAATGTCCTTCTCATACATATCTGGCTGCTTTTCATCGTTAATGAGAATCATAACAACATCCGCGGCCTTTGTGGCTTCGGCGGTGGTCATTACTGTGAGTCCGGCCTTTTGTGCCTTTTCCCAAGATTTTGATCCTTCGTACAATGCGACGATAACATTCATTCCGCTTTCTTTCAGGTTTAATGCATGCGCATGTCCCTGACTTCCATATCCAACGATTGCAATGGTCTTATTGTCTAGGGCATGTGTCTGACATTCTGCATCTTTATAAATCTTTTTCATTGATAGAGCCTCCTTTGACATTTGGGACAATTATATTCAAACCAAAAATGATTTGCCGATAAATAAGTAATCTGGATGCTAGTCTTCCAGATTAAGCACGCGCTCTCCACGCTCAATAGCTATAAGACCTGTTCTGACCATTTCTAAGATTCCATACGGAGCAAGTAGTTCTTGTAGCGCGCGGATCTTGTCGCTATCTCCCGAGATTTCAATTGTGGCGGTGCTAGGGGAGACGTCAACAATATGTCCTCTGAAAATGTCGACAATCTGCAGCACGGATGTACGTGTCGTCTCATCACAGGTCACTTTGATGAAAACAAGTTCACGAGAAAAATGCGCGTCTGCCTCAAGTCGCTTGACAATGAGGACAATCGGCAACTTGTGAAGCTGTTTGACAATCTGAGAAATTTCCTCATCATCAGCTAAAACGCTGACAGTTATCCGAGAGATCTCAGGATTGTGGGTCGTACCGACAGCGAGATTTTCAATATTAAACCCGCGTCGTGCGAATAAATTGGCGACTCTTGCCAATACACCTGCATGGTTTTCTACCAGGATGGACAGTATTTGCCGCATAACCGCACCTCCTTGCCCTGACTCATAACGTATCACGATTACATAGATAGTACAACACGCGTGGAGACTACATGTCGCAAATGTTCAAAATCGACAAGAAAAAGAAATGAAATTGTCTTGTATGATTGTATACGCAAAGACAAATCACTTCTCCTGAGATTTGAGTAGATCGCGAATTTCTGTTAACAGCATGACATCAGCAGGAACTTCTGGGATAACAGGAGCTACCTCAGCTTCAGCCTTCTTGGTTTTTGCATCCATCTTGGTTTTTGCCGTGCTTATTAGTTTAACGACGAGAAAAATAACGGCGGCTACGATCAGAAACTGGATTACGGCATTGATCAGAAGACCATAGCTTATTGCGACTTCACCAGTAATTTCACCTGTAGCACTATCCAATACGCCATCTTTCATAACATATTTAAGTTCGGCGAAGTTGATATTTGCTGTTAACATACCGATACAAGGCATAATAATGTCTTTTACCAGAGAATTGACGATGGCAGTGAACGCTGTTGCGATAACAACACCGATAGCCATATCCATGACATTGCCCCGAAAAATAAACGCTTTAAACTCTTTCCACATAGTTTCTTCCTCCATCACCTTTTTGTTCATAAATCTTTGTACAATATTTATACCATAGAAAGAGAGCAAAAAGAAAGAGCTTGACAGATGCTAAATGGAACGAATAATTTCCGAAAAAAAGGGAGGGGTCCTTTGAGACACCTCCCTTAATGGATCATTTGTATGAATATCAGGCGTATTTCCGTATCTTATCGGAAAGATTCGCTGAGTCACTGCTATATACAATCGTTACCACGATGTCATTTTCAGAAGCGAACACGTCGAGTTTGTCTAGAAAGGCTGAAAATGCATCAATATCCTCATCTCGGGTAACTTTAAAAATACTATCAATGTAAATGTGTGTTAAGTCAAAATCTTTCGCGTAAATTCCTGCGATGAAACTGAGTAGCTGATCAAATCCGATAACGGGATAGCTATCAATATCAACTAAGCGGATCTTGTATTTGAGTAATCTGTTCAGGCGATCTCCTCTCTGAATACATACGATATTGTGGTTGTCTTGATTAGACTGATCATTGATGTCATCAACGAGCTGTGCAGTCTTTCCGGTGCCTTTGGCACCTGCAATTACTTTTATCATTGGCATCATCTCCCTTGTTTGTAGAGTTCCCAAGAACAAAAATTATTGGAATATCTATATTCTACCCGATTATGTAGATAAAATGAATAGCGGATTGAGGTATTTTTGTTGATTTGTTTGGTTAATTTGTTCAAAATGAACGTTCCAATATAGAATCAAAAAGCTTTTCGTGAGATTGGTTGCCTTGCGGTAATTTTAGTGGTAGAATCTATCTGTGATGTGCGTTTTTGTATGGAGAGTGGGTGTGCCCGCTCTTTCTTTTTGTCAAGAGAAAAGGGGGATTATAATCAATGGCGATACGTTCGCGCGTTGCTCAACAGGCATATGATTTAGCCTTGCCGCATGTTGAGGAGTTTGAACTCGAGCTTGTGGACGTTGAGTACAAAAAAGAAGGGTCTCTTTATTATTTGCGTGTATATGTTGATAAAAAGGGTGGCGTTTCGATTGAAGACTGTGAGAATGTTAGCAGAGCGCTCGACCCGATTTTTGACAGTGAATTGAAGGCTGATCCTGATTTTTTCGAGGTGTCATCTCCTGGGCTGACACGTCCCTTACAGACGCAAGCAGACTTCATTAGATATATCGGCGAAGAGGTAGAAATCTCGCTATATTGTCCCAGAGAGGGGACGAAGAGTCTTGTCGGAACGATACTTCGAGTAGCGGAAGATTCTGTTGTTTTTGTATCCGCACAGAAGGAAGTATCTTTTCTCTATGACGAATTAGCTTCAGTAAAAAGGATAATTAAATTTTAACGAATATTTCGCGGTGCGAATAGTGACATGCGAATGAATAAGTAAATACATGTAAATATCGGAAGGAGAATGAAGGATGAACGAGAAACTGATTGAGGCAATCAAGTTGCTTGCGAAAGAAAGAGGAATTGACGAGGATGTGCTTTTCGAAGCGATTGAAGAGGCAATTGTTGCTGCATTTAAGCGCGAGTTTTCTGA
>JBPOHB010000204.1:0-5172 GCA_052036055.1 Bacillota bacterium
AAGATGCTATCGTTGAACGGTATGAGGCTCTTCTCCTTGCAAAGAAGACTCCTCAAGACTTCTCAACTGCATATACCGCAGATGAGGCTACGGTCAGCACGGTTGTGCATGAGATTTTGGATCCACTTGCTACGGAGGCAAAGGATGCTACTGCTACCTCTTTTGATGTTGAAAATCTTGCCTTTGTCATTTCTGACTCGACCGATGGTATCGAAATGGATATAGACGCAGCAGTGTCTGCTGTCAAAGAAGCACTTGACTCGAGACAATATGTTCAGACCATTGAGGTGACAACGAGTGTGACCCACGCGGCTATCACAACAGAGGACCTGCATTCTTCTCTGGGTCTTGTCTCTTCAATGAAGACGAAGACAACAGATATCGATAATCGTAACTCGAATATTAATCTGATTTGTGAGACGGTAGACGGACTGGTTCTCCAGCCTGGTGAGTATTTCAACTACAACGACTTCATCGGTCAGCGCACGGCTGAAAAGGGATATAAAGAGGCCGGTGGAATTTACGACGGTGCTATCCGCCAAGAGCTTGGCGGAGGTATCTGCCAGGTCGCCGGAACGATGTATCACGCAGTCCTTATGGCGGATCTTCAGGTGGATGAACGCCATCCACATTCGTGGCCGAGCACATACGTTGATATGGGAACGGATGCAACCGTTACTTGGGGCGGAGCGAATTTCCAATTTACGAATAATACAGACTATCCAATTGCACTCCACACATACTACGAGGATAGTGCAGATGGGAAAGGCGGCTATGTAACCGTCGAGATTTATGGCAAGCAATTAGCACAGGGAGAAACGATTGACGTGGTAGGTGTTGTCACATCGACGACGCCGTCAGCGGGAATTGAATATGTTGCTGACCCGACACTTGCCGTCGGAACGACAAAGGTCGTTCGCGAACCGCACGATAAAATCATTGCCGAGTGCTATCAGATCTTCTATAAGGATGGCGTTGAGACAGACCGCGTACTGGTAGATACAAGTACGTATCGTATGATTATCAAGCAGGTGGCTGTCGGCGTACTTGCCCCAGACGGCACCATATACACGATTGATCCGGCAACCGGCACAGTCATTTTACCTGTTGTAAGCCCCGTGCCTACGGCAGAACCAACACCAACAGCAGAATCAACGGTGACACAATAGAACGGTGCGTGATCTTGCGCCAACAGGCGTTGTACGGACATGAATAAACGAAGAAGCAGCCTCTATCTGTAATCAGATAGAGGCTGCTTTTGCTTGACGAACAGGTACTTTTGGCAAGCTAAGAAGGGATGCTATTTCATTTCAATCATGGATTCGTTCCAGCAGGTAAGTGGTTCTACGCCAAGTAGATTTGCAAGAGTCGCGGCAATATTTGACAATCCGTAACCGTCCTTCTGAACAACAGTATACAGATCTTTATTATCTGTATTGTCATAGAAAATACAGGGTACAGGATTGAGTGTGTGACTTGTCTTCGCCTTGATGCGACCATTCTTATCTGTTTGCGGCTGGCCGGACTTGGAAAGCTCGAACATCTCTTCCGCATTCCCATGATCGGCAGTAATAATAGCCATTCCACCGATGGCATCTATGGCGAGAAGGAGACGCTTAAGTGCGATATCTACTGCCTCAACACCGATAATTGTTGACTCAAGAATGCCAGTATGTCCTACCATATCGCCGTTTGGGAAATTTACGCGCATAAACGGGTAAGAATTGTCTTTGATCTTTGCCGCGAGGATATCCGTAATTTCTGCGGATTTCATCCAAGGACGCTCTTCGAAAGGAACGACATCAGAAGGCACTTCAATGTATTCTTCGCGTTCTTCACTAAACTTGGACGAGCGATTGCCATTAAAGAAATACGTTACATGGCCGAATTTTTGCGTCTCAGAAATGGCCAGCTGCGCGACACCTTCATTAGCAAGGAGTTCGCCGAGCGTATTTCGAATAAGCGGCGGAGAAACAAGGTATTTCTTCGGGATATGGAGATCTCCATCATATTCAAGCATGCCAGCGTATGCGACATTTGGAACGCGTATGCGGTCAAATTTGTCGAAAGAATCGCCAGACTCGAAGGCAACGGTAAGTTCCTGTGCGCGATCTCCACGGAAGTTAAACAGGATAACGCTGTCGCCATCCTCAATCGTACCAATTGGCTTTCCATCTTTCGCAATAACAAAGGCAGGAAGATCCTGATCGATTACCGAAGGGTTCTCTGCGCGATATTCCGTGATGGCTTCCCGTGCTGATGCGAATTGCCTTCCATCACCAAGGACGTGTGTGTGCCAGCCGTTTTCAACCATTTGCCAGTTTGCGCCATATCGATCCATCGTAATCTTCATGCGTCCCCCGCCAGAAGCAATGCGATAATCTGTATTGTCATCATTTAGATCAGCAAGCTTATTTTCTAGTTGATCAACATACGTGAAGGCACTTGTTTCGCCGACATCGCGTCCATCAAGAAGGATGTGAATGCGTACTTTCGCCACACCTTCAAGCTTCGCCTGATCCAGCATCTTAAGAAGATGATCAATGTGCGAGTGGACATTTCCGTCTGAAAGAAGACCAATAAAATGAAGCGTCTTCTTGTCCTTCACGCCTGCTAGCAGTTCTTTCCAGACAGCACTATCAAACATTGCCTTTGTTTCCAGAGACTCTGTGACAAGCTTTGCTCCCTGACTATATACCTGTCCGGCTCCGATTGCATTGTGTCCAACTTCCGAATTTCCCATATCATCATCTGAAGGGAGTCCGACTGCCTTCCCGTGCGCCTTCAATTGAAGAACGGGATAATTTTGAAAACACTTATCAAGAGTCGGTTTGTTTGCCAGACAGACGGCATTGCCGACCGCCGTATCCTTAAGTCCGATACCGTCCATGATTATGAGGACAACGGGTCCTTTATAAGATATGCTCATAGTAATTCTCCTTATTCATTTTCTACTTCGTCCCTTAATCATACCATAGTCGATACTTGGGATGAATCCTTCTTGCGTGCAATTAAACGTAAATCATTTTCGCCAGAATGCATGGAAAATCGTGCAAATTGCCATGCGGCGTGCGAGGGTTCGTTTTTAGCAGCACGATTTATGGCAGATCGCCGCAAAAATCCTTTTTTTTGAAGGAAAAACATGTGAATACCTTCTGTTTTTAGGGAAAAAGGACGGCCCATATGCTATAATGGATGCGGTTCTTAACGACTGTCAGGAACCAGCAGACATTTGATCACTGTTAGCGTTCATTTCGCTAATTAACAAGGAGGAATTACACATGCCAAGATCAAAACAATCCATGGACGGTAATACCGCAGCGGCACATGTAGCTTATGCATACACAGAAGTTGCTGGCATTTACCCAATTACCCCGTCAAGCCCAATGGCTGACTACGTTGACCTATGGTCGGCGGCCGGACGCGAGAATATTTTCGGAAGCAAAGTGAAAGTCGTAGAAATGCAATCAGAAGCCGGCGCGGCGGGAACGGTTCACGGTTCGCTCGCAGCGGGTGCGCTCACGACAACATTTACGGCTTCTCAGGGGCTTCTGCTTATGATCCCTAACATGTACAAGATTGCCGGTGAACAGCTCCCATGCGTATTCGATGTATCCGCACGTACGGTAGCTTCTCATTCGCTTAATATTTTCGGTGACCACAGCGACGTATATGCTTGTCGCCAGACAGGCTTTGCTATGCTTGCCGAGACGAATACACAGGAGGTCATGGATCTTAGCCCTGTTGCTCATCTTGCAGCACTCGAAGGCAAGGTTCCATTCGTTAATTTCTTTGATGGCTTCCGTACATCCCACGAGATCCAGAAGATCGAGACCTGGGATTATGCAGATTTGAAGGAAATGTGCAACATGGATGCACTTGCCGCCTTCCGCGCGCATGCACTCAATCCAGAAAGTCCCGCCATGCGTGGTTCTCATGAAAATGGAGATGTTTTCTTCCAGCACCGCGAGGCATGCAATCGTGTATACGATGAGCTTCCTGCTGTTGTATCAAAGTATATGGCGAAGGTCAACGAGAAGCTTGGAACGGATTATGATCTGTTCAATTACTACGGAGCGCCAGACGCTGACCGCGTGATCATTGCTATGGGTTCAATCTGTGACGTTGCGGAAGAAGTTGTTGACTATCTTACTGCCGCAGGTGAGAAAGTGGGTCTTCTGAAGGTTCGCCTGTATCGTCCTTGGGTTTCCTCCGCTATTCTTAAGGTTCTTCCCAAGTCTGCTAAGAAAATTGCCGTTCTCGATCGTACAAAAGAACCGGGCGCACTTGGCGATCCGCTCTATCTTGATGTAGCCGTTACTCTTCGCGAAGCCAAAATGAATGATGTCATTTTGGCAGCCGGCCGTTATGGTCTTGGCTCAAAGGATACACCACCGTCATCTGTCTTTGCTGTCTTTACAGAGCTTAAGAAAGATGCACCGAAGGAGCGCTTTACAATCGGTATTGTGGATGATGTCACAAACCTGAGCCTTCCTGAGATCAAACCGGCTCCGATTACGTCGGCACCTGGAACGGTTGAGTGCAAATTCTGGGGATTGGGCGGAGATGGTACAGTTGGCGCCAACAAGAACTCCACGAAGATTATCGGTGACCATACTGACAAATACATTCAGGCATATTTCCAGTATGACTCCAAGAAGACGGGCGGTATTACGATCTCTCATCTTCGTTTTGGAGATAAGCCGATCAGAAGCCCATATTACATCAATCAGGCAGACTTTGTTGCCTGCCACAACCCATCTTATGTTGTTAAGGGATTTAAGATGGTTCAGGACGTTAAGCCAGGCGGAATCTTTATGATTAACTGCCAGTGGTCGGATGAAGAACTTGACACGAAACTGAATGCAGCAGCGAAGAAGTATATTGCCGATAACAACATTTCACTTTATACGATCAATGCAATTGATAAGGCCGAAGAAATCGGAATGGGGAAACGCACAAATACGATTCTTCAGTCTGCCTTCTTTGTACTTGCAAAGGTTCTCCCGATTGAGGAAGCGATTGGATTCATGAAAGCTGCTGCCAAGACATCATATGGCAAAAAAGTCGATGCAGTTGTTGAAATGAATTACAAGGCTATTGATGCATGACTTGAAGCCCTTCATAAAGTAGATTTGCCTTCTTCGTTGTCATCTCCTTTGTCAGATGATC
>JBPOHB010000055.1:0-3593 GCA_052036055.1 Bacillota bacterium
GTCTCCGAGTGCTAGATATACTGTTGCAACGTTATAGATTGCCGAAACAAAAAATTCTAAATAGTTGTTGTCGGCTAACAGCTCCGGCTTGTCAAGGTCTGTAATCAGAGCTTTACCAACAGCCAACGCTTCATGGCCTCGTTTAGTCGGATCAGATCCCAAGAGTGCCATCACAGATGTTAGCCGTGAAACAATCTGAGTTTGGAACGAAGGGCCACTTGATGCGGCCTCTAATAAGCGAAGAGCCTCGTCGTGATTTCCTCTCGATGCATGGATTAGGCCACCATAATATCTAGCCATCTGCAATAAACTAGGATCATCCGCATCTTTTTGACACAAATCAATTTGCTTAATAGCATCGATATAATTACCCAAATAAAAATACGACAAGCCAAACTCAATACGATATTTTGTAGATAAACCACCAAAATTTGCCACATCTGAAAAAGCAATTTCGAAATGCTTTACTGCCTCTTCAAAGTTATCCTGGCGATACTTTTCTGAAGCATAATTTATAGCCGTGTAGCTAGAGTTATTTAATTGAACAATCCATCGATCAGACAAAGCGCTGTCGATTACCCGGTCCTTCACCTCAACAACTCCATCTTGGCTTAAGCGAGTAATCCCTGAGAGATATAATTTACTCGTGGTCTTATCATCAAGGTAATTTTGCTTACCGTATCGAATTGAAATAATTGCATCTCTAATTTGGGAGTCGGACTCAACCAAAGAACGAATATGATCTACTGGAGCCCGATCAAAATCTCTGAGGTATAATTTTTCTACAATCGAATCCACCATATCTGCACTAGGCACCTGTCCGGACATTATTCGATCTTCCAATTCCGAACAGATATCCCATGTCATTCTGGGGTTTCCATTGGCCCAAGAAAATATTGCATCGCCAACTTCGGTGCCTTGGGATATATCTGCCTTTTTAAGGAAGAGATCAAACTCATATCTATCAAAATCATCCAGATAAATTTTTTCGCCAATATTAAATGGCGAAATATTCTTGTCTTTAATTAGATCATTTGGCTCTGCGACCCCGGAAAGAACGTATGTAAGCCTTTCATACTCAGCATAGTTAACTCGCGAAAAATACATGCTTCTGATTTGAGCCAAAATCACATCAGAATAGCTTAGATTCACCAACGAATCGATCTCATCGAGGATAATAATAATTTTTTTTGATGTGCAACGTAGAAGAAGTCGCAGATGTCGATCAAATTCAACATTTGCTTCCAGTTCGGAATTTATCCGCTGTTTTATAATGAAATCGGATTGACTGGAAAACACATCATCATACGACTCAAGCAACGCATCAATCAAATTTCTAAACCAAGCGCGGGCGGATTCAAATCGATTCGACAAATCAATATACAAAACAATGTCTGAATTGCGCTCCCGCTTCATATTGATGAGCAAATTAGTTTTACCCATTTGTCGAGCAACTAACACATATCCAGGTCGCCCCATATCGTCAATAATAGACCGAAGCTGACGGTCAGCAGACCGTTCGACATAAAGATCTGCGGGAATAATTGTTGTTGGACGAAGTAATTTTGCTTTCATATTAAGAAAGATCCAATTCAACAGAAGAAAGCAATTCTTGAAGCGGTTTGTTTACCACTGCTTCATTCCTTCGTCTTCTAAATAACATTTTTACAAATCTTGGAGAGCCCTTTGACCTATCTACCAACAATTCTCGATCTTCTGTTTTCATGTCGATATCTAAACTTGTACAAATCAAATCGATCAATTCTTCTATGTCAGGCGAGGGCCATGGTTCAAATTCAACAAACTGCATGCGCTCGAGAAATTTAGGATTGTTTGGCTGTATATCCGGTTTTGGGTTCCTAATCGATGAGAAGAGCCAAATAACCCTGCTAGTTGAATCTGAGGTTTCCGCACAAAGAGTCAAGTGATATGCGAGGGTGAGAAAGGCGGTGTATTCTTCGCCGGAAGGTAACGGAATTTCCTCAATCAATATCGCAATTGGAGATGAGTCACTTAACTCAGAAAATACTTTTCTAAAGTAATAAAGCAACCCAGAGGCATCAATATCCTTTGGAATACCATCGGGTTCTATACCAACCCGATCACATAACGTATTGCACACTTCTCGCATTAACTCTAGCGCACTCAATCCAATATAACTATCGAGAAGTACGTGCTGTATCGCCCAGCCAGAAACATCTATCAACCGTTTCAGCGAAACAGTCTTTCCCAAACCGGGAGGTCCGCTCACCCAGACATGTGAGGTTTTGGTTGCGTTCTCCAGCGACATATCTGTAGGACGCTTGATGTAGTAACCCTCCGAGGATGTGGTATAAAAATCGAAGAGCACATCCCCCTTCTGGCCGTCTTGCTCTTTTGCACGACAGATTTTGATCCCACTCTGCGGAGTTACTGACTTAATAAAGCCTTTTAAAATTTTATATCGCGAATCGGTTATATCACTTGGCTTAATTATTTCTCTATGACCGAATTCGATTAGAGTTCTTACGTTATCTGAGCCCAAATATGGTGCGGCACTTTCCCGAGCAACAACTGCATCAGCACCTCCAACAACATATAAAGTTCTAAGTTTGTCTTCAACTTTTAAGCGCACCCAGTCCGTATTTATTAATTCAAGTATGTCTGCGCCTTTGCATAATTGTTTTAAATGGCGATGAGTACTTGAGAAAAGGCTCCCAACGTTTGCCAATGCTGCTCCGGTATGCGGAGTAGCGAACAATGCAACACCTAAGAAATTCGCACCGCGACCACACTTAATTTCGTCCAGAATGTATTGACGAGCAACTATTCCACCTAAACTATGTCCAACTAAGATTAGGTTAACGTTATTTCCATAATTTGCCTCAATATGGGTACGCAGCCCATTTGCGATTTCCTGAATCCCTGCCATACGCCTAGTAAGTGGCAAGCGGTTTAAGGCTGTTGGATACGCATAACAGTCAAATGAATAAGTGTTGAGATCAGGATCGCTTTCAAAAGCCCTCAACATGGGCTCCCAAGTACCTAGTGCAGAACCAGATAAGCCGTGAATGAACATCACAAGATTTTCGCCACGCTCACGCCGAGGCATCACATCCAATTTTTCAGCATCGTTACAACTGACGGTCTGAAAAAAACCACGACATCTAATTAAGAGAGGCTTGACAAGATTGCGCATGAACGTGCGAAGAGAGGTTAGGTTAGCCCGTGAGTATTCCACAGAATCAGCTTCCAAAACCTACGCTTAAGGCATGCAAGTGCAATATTTTCGACCACTCTGCACGTTCCGTGCGCAGGTAGGCGAGCAGAGGGAATCTATCTATAGAGGAGAGTGTCTGTAAGGCAAGTTATCCTATGCTCCTTTGTCCATTTTTTTAAAAACTAATGGACGTTCGATTCTTGCCGCTGGCTATTGATTTAATTACATTAATAGCTGTCCATTTTGTGTTTACTTGTATGTCAGCTTGCACACCTCAAGGAGTCGGAGCACAACAAGGCCTTCTACCAGTTGTGTCAGCATATGGAAGCACAGTACTTCCAGCTTGAGTTCGACCTGCGCGCCTATCTCACCTACCTGGATGCGGGCGGGGAGC
>JBPOHB010000028.1:0-6283 GCA_052036055.1 Bacillota bacterium
ATCGCGGCGAGTTCGAAGAACGCCTTAAGAAGGGCCTCGAAGAGGCGCAGGCTGCCGGGAATGTTATCTTATTTATTGACGAACTTCATACCATTATCGGAGCTGGAAACGCTGAAGGGGCGATGGATGCTGCAAATATTCTCAAGCCACTACTCTCTCGAGGAGATCTCCAACTTATCGGAGCAACTACGCTCGACGAGTACAGGAAGCACATTGAGAAGGATTCGGCTTTGGAGCGCCGTTTCCAACAGGTATTGGTAAAAGAGCCCAGTACAACAGACTCTGTTCTGATCCTTAAGGGAATCCGCGAGAAGTATGAAGAGCACCATCATATCAAAATTCCTGATGATGCAATTGACGCGGCGGTCATTCTTTCGAGCCGATATATTACGGACCGTTTTCTCCCAGATAAGGCAATTGACCTAATCGATGAAGCAGCATCACGTGCGCGTCTCAGAAAGATCGAAGAACCTGACGAAAACAAGAAAATCGGTGAGCGGATTAATGAAATTGTTCGTCTCAAAAGTGAGGCCGTTGCGAAGCAGGATTTTGAGACCGCGCAGAAAATGCGCGAGGAAGAAATTGTCCTCGAAGGTCGCCTCGGCGAACTGCGAGATGCAGTCACCAGAGAACGAAAAGATCATCCGATTGCACTGACGCCCAATGACATTGCTGACATCGTCGCAAGTTGGACGGGTATTCCCGTCTCCAAGGTTAGCGAGTCGGACACGGAGAAACTTAAGTCGTTGGAAGATGAATTGAGAAGTCGCGTAATTGGTCAAGATGAAGCGGTTTCGTCGATCGCAAAAGCAATACGCAGAAGCCGCCTCGGACTCAAAGATCCTAAGAGACCTTCTGGATCATTCATTTTCCTTGGCACCACGGGTGTCGGGAAAACCGAGCTGGCCAGAGCCCTCGCAGAAGTCATGTTTGGGACTGAGAATGCGCTGATTCGTGTTGATATGTCCGAATATATGGAGAAGCATGATGTGTCCAAGCTGATTGGTTCACCTCCGGGGTATGTTGGCTACGATGAAGGGGGACAGCTCACGGAGAAAGTCAGAAGACGTCCGTATTCTGTTGTTCTTTTTGATGAGATTGAAAAGGCACATCTTGACGTACTTAATTCCATGCTCCAAATCCTGGATGATGGACGACTGACGGATGGACAAGGGAGAACGGTTGATTTTAGAAATACAATCATTATCATGACGTCAAATATCGGAGCAAGATTGCTGACGTCATCGGCGGGGCGCAGAATCGGTTTCTCTGTACCGAAAAGTGTGCAGGAGGCATCCAATAAGGGATACGTTACAATTGACGAAGCTTCGGATGAAAGACTTTACGGCGGAAAGTCCTACGAGGATGCGAAGGAGCTTGTACTCGAAGAACTAAAGAAGACGTTTAATCCTGAATTCATTAACCGTGTGGATGAGATCGTCTTCTTTAGAATGCTCAATAAGAAATCCATTCTTCGGATTGTTGATCTTCTGACAGCAACTCTGATTAAGCGTATTGCCGATATGGGAATCACTATGGAACTGTCTGACGCAGCAAAGGATTTGCTCGCACAGAAGGGGTATGATCCGCAGTATGGAGCGCGTCCGCTGAAAAGGACGATTCAGTCTATGGTCGAAGATAAATTCTCGGAAGCTATGCTTGACCAAGTGATCTCGGTGGGCGATGTCGCATATGTGGATGCGGTGAAGGATGAGATTGTGGTTACCTGCAAAACAAGAGCAATGAAACCGCCTAAGGATAAGAAGGAAGAGTGCGCAGATGAGATTTCTACCGCCCAAGAATCGGAAGGGAAAAAAGAATAATCGCACGGATTACAAAATACACGAAGGCCTTTGGCGGGAGCATACTTCCGCCAAAGGCCTTTGGTATGGTACAAATTGCAATCTAGGAGAAAAATGAAAATGCAAGATAGTTTGCGACGAATAGAAGCACCTTGAGTATCATATAAGCAAAACAGTATGACGATAGGGTAATGAGCAAGGTCTTGTCTTCCGACAAACCAGTCGAACTTCTGAAAGAAATAAATTGGGTAATTCCCATCAATAACAGGGCAATGAGGATAAGCGAGAATGTTCCTCTGCTGCCAAGAACAAGACTTAAGAGTAGTATAATCTCCGCCGTAAAAAGATAGACAAGAGAAATGCTTACCTGATCGAGTGACTTCCGAAAGGTCACCTGTCTGTTAGCAAGCTTAGCACTGGCATAGAAGCAGGCGGCTAAAACAATCACAGAAAGAAAAGCAATGGCCGAAATTGCGAGAAATGAAATCAGCGGCTGAGAATAAAGGAGATATGTATTGCTTCCAAAAATCGAAGAGCATACCGACAAAAAGAGTGTTGCTCCGGAAGTGCTCATCAGCAGAGATAAGAGCGCTGTAAGCAGAGAAAAAATAACGAGCTTGATGTAAGTGTAAGGGCGTTTCTGGCGTTTAGACTCAAAAATAATTTTACTTGCAGGACGAGAATAATATTGAATTCCAGACTTGATCTGATAGGTTATGGTCGGGAAAAGGGTGCGAATCTGATCGGCAAAGGTGCGAATTCTTGGAAGAAAGGTGTACATCCTTCTAGCCGTTCCGCGAGATGTTTGCCGCGACTTACCTGAATGCCTGTTTGCCTGTTTGCGGGGATCCTTCGAAGACGTCTTCGAGCTTGCATTTCCCTTGGGTCGATCAGATTGGCCTGTGGCAGAATCTGATTTGTTTCTGCATGAGCAGACTTCGCCGGGCGTCAACTCACGACCGCAGTAAAAGCAATACTTTGCCATCTCTTTTATGTCCTCCAAGCGCAAATTGCGGAAAATCTTCTGTACTGTATAGATGTCAAAAGGTCATCCCTCCTGTATAATACAAAATAGATGTTATCAATTTGTGTCATAATTCGAACAGAATAAGGAGAGGATTCCAAGCAGCATAGGTTCTGTGCGGAGAAAAAAGATGTCAAAGAATAAACAATTAGCACTGGGGAACATCCCGAATACATTTTTATATCGTTTTGTGGGGCTGGGTATCGTGTTGAATTTTTGCCGGTTTCGCTATGGAATTCACGTGAAGAAGGACAAAGATGTCTGTAAAATAAAGGGCCCTCTTGTCTGTGTCGGGAATCATCCGTCATATTTGGATCCCATTGTCATGGCAGGCGTTCTGCTCGGACGAAAGATCAATTTTGTAGCAGGCGCATTTCTTTTCCGCGATCGAATTATCGGACCGATATTTGCGGCAGGCGGTTGTATTCCGAAGATGCAATTCCGTTCGGACTCGCGCGCAGTCAAAGCAATGCTGACGATTCTAAAAAAAGGCGGGACACTTGGAATTTTTCCGGAAGCAACCCGATTTGTTGACGGATCGTCGATCTATTTTGATGATGCGATTGCACGGATGATTAAAAAGACAAACAGCTCGGTAGCTTTTCTTGAATCACACGGGGCATATTTGACATGGCCGCGATGGAGTACGAGCTCTTTTCGCCGAGGGCATATTGAAGGGCGCATTAAAGGGGTCATCACTGCCGAACAAGTGTCTGAGATGAGTCTGCAGGAATTGCATACAATTATGCTTGAAAATATGACGTATAACGAGTACGACTGGGCACGTGAGCATTCATACAAATACAGTAATCGTGCCATCGCGCAAGGCTGTGAGAATATTGCGCACGCTTGCCCCCGCTGCGGCAAGTCGCTCGTAATGAGAAGTCACGGCGACCGACTATTCTGCTCTGCCTGTGATAACCAGATCCGAATGGATAAGATGGGTTTCTTACATCCTGTGACGCAGGAAGATAAGGCCTTTCAGGATTTACACGAGTGGATAAGTTGGGAATACGAAGAGATGGACAAGCGCATTTCCGATCCGGATTTCTATTTGGAAGAGAAGGTGCGGCTGTTCCTCCCACGAGGTGAATATGAATATCGGGAAGTCGGGAGCGGTCTTCTCCGAATCGAACAGGGTCAGGTTATCTACACAGGCACGGAATGTGCAATTGAGGACGGAATTTACTACACCAAAAAGGAACTCAAGAAGGCGAAGAAGCGCGGTTTCTCAATGGAGAAGAAACTGGAAGAATTGCGAAATGGCCCGCAGGTCAGGAAGGTTTTCCAAGTATCCCGTATTCGTGGAATCGGCGCGGAGTATGGAAAGCAGCTAGAGCTCATTGAAAATGGCGAACAAATCAATCGCTTCGTTCCCGAAAATGGTCAACGTGTTTTCGAAATTCAGTCAGCAATACGTTGCATGCAGAAAATTGAAAAGAAGCAGGAAGAAATGTAAGGAGGAGATATGGCATTTATCGTTTGTCGGATCGTAGGCATAGTTTTCTTGCTTATGAGTATAATAGGATTTTCTCTGATGGGCATTGACAAGTCTTGTGCGCGCGGCAATCGGAGAAGGATACCTGAGAAGACGCTATTTCTTTGCGCATCGGCATTGGGAAGTCTGGGTATTTTCATCGGTATGCATGTATTTCGGCATAAGACGAAACACACATCCTTCATAGTTGGCATTCCCCTTATATTGCTCATTCAGATTGGAATATCCTTGTTTGCTTTATATGTGTTATAATATAACTAAGTGACTACGATACGCAGGTATTCATGAAAAGGAGGATGAGAAAATGACCAAGATTATTATGGGCATCAAACTCAGTCAAAGACACGAAACAGCTAAATCCCTACAGGATATTCTTACTCGCTATGGCTGCATCATCAATACACGGCTTGGGGTTCATGAGGTATCCGATCAGACATGCAGCGAACAAGGATATATCATTTTGGAATTCTCTGCAAATGCCGACGAGGAAATTCGCAAGATGAAAGCGGAGATGGATGCTCTGGGC
Organism: Bacillota bacterium; assembly: GCA_052036055.1. GTDB lineage: Bacteria > Bacillota > Clostridia > Saccharofermentanales > Saccharofermentanaceae > Firm-13. The sequence goes on from JBPOHB010000028.1 coordinate 4,851, forward strand.
GGTCTAAAAATCGAGACGATGGAGCTATAGACGCGTAACGGAAAATGTCTTATGATAATTTAGCATAGTAAAGAGCACCCAATGCACGGAATGAATATCCGAAATATTGGGTGCTCTTTTGGGGTAAATTTCATACGAGGGATACATTCAGACAAGAGTCTTCGCCCACGTATATTTGCGGACTCGCATGATGCCAACGACCGTTTTTGCGATTTCTTCAAGGCAGGTCATTGCAAACACCTGCCAAAAAGGTAATCCAAGAACCATGCCTGCTACTACCGTAAGCGGGACGCCAATTAGCCACAGCATGCCAACATCAATCGCGGCAGCACCAAGTGTGTCTCCCCCAGATCGCAAAATGCCGTTCATGTTTGTGAAATTGATGCTCTTTGCCCAAATAATGAAGGACATCATGAGGAGCGCTTCTTTTGTGTACGAAATAGCTTCGTCCGACAGATTTGGAAAAGGGAGAACCATCACATCCCTAAGTAGCAAGAAGACTGGACATAGAATCACGCCTGCCAAAAAGACAATCCTAAGGAGACGCCAAGAGTAAACTTTTGCCTTATCAATTTCACCGGCGCCAAGAACATGGCCGATGAGAATGCCGCCTGCACCCGCAACGCCAATAAAGAAGATGTTCATAAATTCACCAAGGGTATTGTACGTGCAAAATGCAGCTGTAGCCGCTTCGCCGAGCGAGGCAAAAGAAATGCTGTACACGGTGACGCCTGCCGCCCAAAGCTGATCTTTTGCGGCCATTGGGATGACGGCACGGATGAACTGCCTCGCCAGATCCTTCTCCGGCTTGACAAAATCGCGACGATGCATCGAAAAGGGGAGCTTCTGTTTCCTTGATATGGTAATAAGCAGAATTAGCTCAAGCACGCTTCCAATGACCGTTGACGCAGCTGCGGCGCGCACACCCCATCGTGGGAAACCAAAATTACCCGTGACAAACAAACTGTCAAGAATAATATTGACGCCAACGGAGATAATCGAGGTAATCATTGGGAGTCTTGTATTTCCGATGGAGCGCAAGATGCTTGCAAACATGGAAGATACGCCCCACACTGGATAGGCGAAGCACACAATAGACAAATAGGTGGAGCCGATGGCGCGAACGTTGTTGTGTGGAGAGAGAATCATCATGGCATAATCGCGAAAGCAAAAAGCGATTATAAAAAAGACGACCGCAACGATCCCGCCGAACAGAAGGCTTGCCGTAAAAGCCTTGCGGACACCAACGATATCCTTGTCCTTCCCCCAGTACTGTGCCGCGAAAATAGCGCTTGCACCTGAAACCGCGTAATAGCCGCACCACATCAGCATCGTGATATTTCCGGCTTGCCCGACCGCAGCCAAATATGCATCTCCGAGACCTCCCACAAATATGGTGTCGAAGATAAAGAGGGAAGTCATTAAGAGTTGCT
>JBPOHB010000116.1:0-2821 GCA_052036055.1 Bacillota bacterium
GGTATCTTGCAAGAACAGGAGGCGATGAGTTCTCCATTCTTATTGAAGAGCCAATGGATCAGAATACGATCGTGAAAATTGTTCAACAAATCAAAAGGATCTATTATCAGAGGAACTTTGCTGAGAAAATTGTCTTCTATACGTCTGCGTCGATTGGAATCGCGCGATATCCAGAAGATACCATGTGCATTGAGGATCTTGAGAAGAATGCCGATAGGGCGCTCACACAAGCCAAAGCCGCGGGGAAAAACGGCTACGTGTTTTTTGATCCTTCCATGCATGTACGCACAGAGCAGGATATGATTATTCAGAATATTTTGCCGGAGGCTATCGCACGGTCACAATTTTTCTTGATGTATCAGCCACAATATGGGGCAATTTCGAAGAAAATCGTCGGATACGAGGCGCTGATTCGATGGGATGAACCAACACTTGGGAGTGTTCCACCTTCGACCTTTATTCCGATTGCCGAAAAAGCCGGGTATATTCTGGCCATAGGGAAATGGGTAATGGAGACGGCGTGTGAATTTGCACATAAAATAAACGAAGGAAAGAATGAATATGTTGTTATCTCGGTGAATGTCTCAGCTATTCAAATTATGCAGCCGGATTTCTATGAGTCGGTCATTGAAATCACGGAGAGAAAATGTGTTTCTCCTCAATGGATTGGACTGGAAATCACGGAGACCTCCATATTAAAGGCTGTCAATACATATGAGGGTGTTCTTTCACGACTCAAGAGGAAGGGATTCCATATCATTTTGGATGACTTTGGCACAGGATATTCGTCTCTACATTATTTGCGAGAACTGCCGATTGAGACAATTAAGATCGATCGTTCCTTCATTACGGCACTGGGGGAAAGCCCGGATGGCGAAGGTCTTTTGCGACTGATTATTGATATTACGCACGTGATGAATAAACGGGTTGTTGCGGAAGGGGTCGAGACAAATGAACAGCTTCTTTTCCTTACAGAAAATGGCTGTGACATGATTCAAGGATATATTTTTTCGTGTCCCTTGCAAGAAGCGGATATCCACCAATCCATCGATAATGAGATATAATGGTAGTTAATTTTTTCGATTATTCTTTTCTACTTTTCGAAATGCTGGAGGAAAGCCAAACATGAGATATGCATATCTTGCAGGTACCAAGCAGAGCACGGCTATTATCCATATCATCCAAAAGACATATGGAGGGACTCTATATTCTGTTTTAGAAAGCAAAGACGCATACTTGCAAAGTGATATTCTGATTATGGTGATGCCGTCCGGGTCAGCCGTTCGACTTCTCGCACCTCTTGTTGAATCTCATTATATGGAGCCTGTTGTGCTTGTGATTGATCCGGATGGCAAATATGTTATTCCCTTACTTCCCGGGCACTTTGGCAATGGCAATGAATACGCTGGCATGATTGCCTCGCTGGTCGGCGCGCAGCCGATTATGACGACAATGTCTGACATGGGGCAGGTTCTTTCCTTTGAAGACATTGCTCAGAGAAATCACTTGCAAATACTCAATCGCACGGCACTTAAGCAGATAACGTCATTGCTTGCACAAGGTGCCGAGGTCGAATTTCACACAGATCATGAAATTGTCTGGGACTTGCAAACCAGCGATAAGAATAATCTGCGAATTCTTCATTATGATCCCGAAGATGAGAAACAGATCCTTCGCGGATACCAGATGTGTGCCAAAGACGAGATCCCCGTCATCTTTCTGACCTCCCGCAAATTGCCTGAGAAGGGAGATCCGTCCTATTGCCCGCAAATCCTTTGCCTACAGCCCAAAGACTTATACATCGGTATTGATTCGCGTTCTCGTGTCAATACCGAATATACATACGAAGCCTTTCTCGAAGTACTTGAGCGGCAGAATTTGCCCTTGTCCGCGATTGCCGCTCTTGCAACGACGGAAATCAAGGCGATTGAGCCTGCTATTGTCGATCTTTCAGCTCGGACGAATATCTCGCTACTCATATGCGCGTCGGATGAGATTAAGAAGGTTAGCCCGATGTTTCGCCACGCTAGCTTTCAGACAAAAGAGACCCTTGCTTCAAGTGTCAGCGCTCCCTGTGCATATCTTGCATCGGAGCGGGGGAAGATGCTTCTGGTCAAGGCGTCTTTTCCAGGTGGCGTGACCTTCTCCGTTGCGAGATCGGGTTCACCCATTTACATTTGACATAATCCTCGGATTGCCGAATTCCTTTTTGCATAACAAATGAGGCTGCGTCTTGACCGAAAGACGTAGCCTCATTATTTCTTTATCGTGTAACTTTGGTGAGGAATCGGGTGGAGAGATTACTTCTTCCAAATCGGGGTGATCTCAACAGGGTCAATCGGAAGAGAGACCGGAAATGGCTCGCCTGATGCATCGGTGAGAACAAAGCCATCATCCTTCTGCGCTGATACATATTCATTATATAGTGCCAGATATTTCTTGGCTTTCGTAGGAGACACCAGACTACATATTACGGCACTTGAGGTGATGAACTCTACCTTTGCGACGGCCACTTCCTTGAAGTGATCATATAGGCGACCACCGCTGATTGTACCTCGAATAACGTCTTCAGGGCTGTTGGCAACATAGCCAATATTCCCTATGTAGGGAATATGTACGGCGATTGCCTCTGCATCGTAGTCATCCTCGCCTTTGCGCAAATAGACAACCTGTCCTTGATCAAATGGTGTGAGACCGTAAAAAGGAGAAAAATCGGTGACAGTGAAATGGATCTTTGCCATGCTCAGCACCTCCTCTATCATGATTATGCGGTCATCTTTACAGTATCAAATAATCGCTTCGATGTACAGCGGTTAAGGAA
>JBPOHB010000277.1:0-18513 GCA_052036055.1 Bacillota bacterium
AAACGGAAACAACCTTCGTATCAATTTCGACAAGATCCACATGCGTAACATTCGGATATCTCACAAGTTCACGAATCGTCCCTCCGTCACCGCCACCAATAACCAACACACGAGAAATCCGAGGATTTGCCGCCATCGGCACATGCACGATCATATCATGATAGATGAATTCATCCTTCTCCGTAACCATCATCAGTCCGTCAAGCGTCAGACACCGCCCGAATTCATCGGATTCGAAAATATCAATCCTCTGGAACTCCGTCTGTTCGGTATATAGTGTCTTATCGACACGAATTGAGAATCGAACGCTTGGCGTATGTTGCTCCGTATACCAAATTTCCATGTGCTGTCCTCCTATGGCAATCTTTGTATCGTGCTGAATCATTATTTCACAACACGAATCTCACGTACATCAGGATCAATCGTTCCCGTTAAGAAGCATCCCTTCTCTTTCGAATACAAGATGTAATCCACAATCTCCTGCGTAATCTTCTCTCCCGGTGCCACTATGGGAATGCCCGGAGGGTAACACATAATCGACTCCGCACAGACATGATCTTTGCATGCCTGAAGTGGAATCGAATAATTCTCAGCATAGAAGGCTTCCTGCGGCGTCATGACTACCTGCGGATGGATATATTCATGGTCGAAAAGTCCCGCTGGGTCTCGGCTGAATCGCCGCTTAATTTCCGAAAGTGCACTAATCAGTCTCTCAATTTCCCGCTCCCGGTCCCCGACAGAAATCATCGCAAGGAAATTCCCAAGATCACCGAATTCCACCTGAATGCCATATTCATCGCGCAGCAAATCATATACCTCAATGCCTGCAAGACCGATGGGACGCGTAAAAACAGAGAGCTTCGTCGTATCAAAAGCAAAAATTGTATCGCCATTTATCCTCTCTTTTGCAAACGCATAGAAGCCTCCCAGACGGTTAATCTCCTCTCTTGCATATTGCGATAGCGAAAGAACCTTCCCGAAAATCTCTTTCCCGTTTAGCGCCAAATTGCGGCGAGAAAGGTCAAGAGATGCCATAAGCAGATAAGAAGCACTCGTCGTTTGGGTCAAATTGAGAATTTGGCGAATATATCCTGCCCGCTCGTTTTTCCCGGCGAGAAGAAATGAGCTCTGCGTAAGTGATCCGCCCGTCTTATGCATGCTGATAGATGCCATGTCCGCACCGCAAGCCATAGCAGATGGCGGAAGCGAATCATGAAAAGAAAAATGCGTGCCATGCGCCTCGTCAACAAGAACTTTCATCCCATACCGATGCGCCAATAAAACGATGGCTGGAAGATTCGAGCAGATGCCATAATACGTAGGATTATTCACCATAATCGCCTTCGCATTCGGATGCGTGCGAATCGCAATTTCTACATCACTGAGCGCCATCCCGAGAGGAATACCAAGTTCTGCATCGACTCCTGGATTAACATAGATGGGAATCGCACCACATAGAACAAGCGCGGAGATTGCACTCCGATGTACATTTCTCGGCAAAATAATCTCATCACCCGGATGACAAACGCTCATAATCATCGCTTGCACCGCTGCCGTCGTACCATTCACAATAAAAAAGGCATGCGCGGCGCCAAATGCCTCAGCCGCGAGCACCTCGGCTTCTCGGATTACCGAGACCGGATGGCATAAGTTATCAAGCGGTTTCATCGAATTCACATCAACCGAAAGACAATCCTTCCCCAGGAAATCGGTAAGGGGCGCATTCCCTCTGCCTTGCTTATGCCCGGGCACATCAAAAGAGACAATGCGGCTAGCCTTGTACTCTTGTAACGCCTCATAGATTGGTGCACGCGATTGCTCGCGCAAATCTTTATCAGGTGAAAATGCACACATCCATTCATCCCCCGAGAAATCAGTAAATATTCATTCCGCTGAAAATTTCGATCATTTCGCGACGAAGATTACTCGAAATGGAAAGTCTCTCCTTCGGAGCCAATTCGCGCACATCCTTATTGAAAAGGTAATTCTGTAGCTCAAGCTCCTTGATCAGCATTTTGGTATGGAAAATGTTGGACTGGTATACATTGACGTCAATCGCATCATACGTCTCGAGCGTCCTTTGGTTGATGTAGTCCTGAATCGATGTTATATCGTGATCCATATACAATTTCTTGCCATTTACGTCGCGCGTAAAACCACGAACACGATAATCAATTGTTATAATGTCGGAATCAAAACTACCGATAAGATAATCCAAAGTATTAAGCGGGGAAATCGTCCCGCATGTAGAAACATCAATATCCACGCGAAAAGTCGCGATAGAGTTGTCCGGATGGTATTCCGGATAGGTGTGCACAGTCAGATGGCTCTTATCTAGGTGCCCTGCAATCGAATCCTTCGGGGTCAGAGATGCCCCTCTTCCACGATTACATGACTGGTCGATTGCACTTTCTGGCATCTCTTCCTCTGTAACGAGAAGCGTCACACTCGCGCCCTGCGGATCATAGTCTTGCTTTGATATATTCAGCACATGTGCGCCGATCATACTCGTCACTTCACACAAGATCTTTGTCAGACGATCCGAATTGTATTGCTCGTCAATATATGCAATATAATCCCTTTGCTCTCTCTCACTCTTTGCATAGCAAACATCATAGATGTTGAAGCTAAGTGTCTTTGTGAGGTTGCTAAAGCCGTATAAAGTCAGCTTTTCTTCCAACCCTATCATCACAACCTTTCCTAATAGATTCAGACTTGAATACTACGGTGAAATGACCGCTATGTCAATGCTTTCAAAAAAGAAGCCCCCGAAGAACCTTCGTTCTTCGGGGGGGATTCTCGGTTGATCAAATCAGAAAGAGTCAGAATTAATACCCTAATTCTTTCAGAATCTTATCGACTTCCTTGATGTCTTTCTTGTCGTTATCATATGAAATAACAGAAACGATTGTATTATCAATGCGATAAACAACCATATAGACTGTCTGATCACCGTACTCGTCATTGTCATCAAATTCGCCGTTTACAACAAGCTTCTTGTAGTTGCCAAATCCCGACTCCGAGATCTTTCCGTCAAATTCATCATCTTTCTTAGCGTCCTTGATATCATCGACCATGTCTTCATAATCATCAATAGCATCATCTTTGTCTTCATATTTCACATATGCTGCCATGTAGTCATAGTCGTCATCATAGGCATATCCGGCTTCTTCCTGTCCATTATCAAGATAATCTTCATCATCTTCCACCGAGACATTGTAATCCATATCATCCATTACGTCTTCAAATTTATCTGCGTCAATTGTCTTCTTGCTGCATCCTGCAAGCGAAAGCAACATGGATACTGACAGTCCCAAAACCAAAATCTTCTTAAACGTCTTCATAAATAATACCCCTTTTTTTCCTTCATATTTGTGATGTTACCCTACAACACTAAAGCTAATTATACCATATTTTTAATATTTGTACCGTTTCTTTTGTCATTTCCATGTGAAATTATACGGAAATGATGCTTGCAGAGAGGGGAATTCGGCTCAACCACGATTCGTTATTCATTGTCTAGACGAATTGACTATTATACAAGGCTGCATAGAAGCCTTGGGCGGCAAGAAGCTGCTCATGGTTGCCTTGTTCCATTATTTTGCCGTCGTCAAGGACGAGAATCAGATCTGCCTCGCGTATCGTTGATAGCCGATGGGCAATGACAAAACTTGTCTTCCCTTCCATGAGTTTTGCAAAGGCAGACTGGATTCGTTGCTCCGTAACAGTATCCACGGAACTTGTAGCCTCATCAAGAATAAGCATCGGCGGATTTTCCAGCATGGCCCGCGCAATCGTTAGTAGCTGGCGTTGCCCCTGCGAAAGACAGCCGAGTGCTCCCGAGATCTTTGTGTCATATCCATTCGGCAAACGTTTGATAAATCCGTGTGCATGAACCGCCTTTGTCGCGGCAATGATCTCTTCCATGGTAGCTTCCGGACGTCCATAGAGTAGATTCTCCTTAACCGTCCCGTCAAAAAGCCACGTGTCCTGTAAAACCATGCCAAAAGAACGGCGAAGGGATTTGCGCATGATCTCTCGCGTATCCACGCCGTCAATTCGTATCACGCCCTCCTGCTGCTCATAGAATCGCTCGAGCAAATTCACAAGTGTCGTCTTGCCCGCGCCTGTTGGTCCGACAATTGCGACTCTCTCTCCGGGATTCACATGTAAAGAAAAATCCTTGATCAGTTCTCTGTCCGGCTCGTAGGAGAATCGGATATGGTCAAATTCCACCTCTCCCCTGACTTCGTCTCGGTTAAGAATTCTGGCATTTTCGGCGTCCGGCATTTCCTGCGTCTGATCCATCATGTCAAATATCCGTCTTGCTGACGCGAATGCCGCCATAATCTGTGTCGTAATGTTGGTCATGTCATTGATCGGCCTCGAAAATAGCGACCAATATGTGAGGAAGCTAGAGAGTTGTCCCACAGTCAATCCGCCGAAAATCCAGCCGAATACGCCGATTAATATGTATGTGCCGTTGTTAACGAATCGAGTTGTCGGATTCGGAAGCGAAGATGCAAACTGTGCCTTCTGACCGACTTCGTATAGCTCCTGATTGGTCTTGTCATATTTCTGCTGTGCGCGTTTCGCATACCCATATGCCTTAACCTCGCGCTGACCGGAGAAAATTTCCTCCGCCATTCCATTTAGTTGACCCGCAATTTTCTGTTGCGATCGGAAGTATTTTCCGGTAATTCGGACAATCGTGCTCGCAAGAAGAAAGGTCAGTATTGCCGAGCCTAAGATAACAAGCATCATTTTGGTGCTCATAAGCAGCATAAACGCAGTCGCGCCCAGGAGAAGCACAATGCCCGAAAATAACTGAACCATTCCTTGCAGTAATCCGTCTGAAATGGCATCAACATCATTGACGAAGCGGGAAAAAATCTCGCCGTGCGGCGTCTTGTCATAGTAGGATAATGGCATGTGATTCAGTCGATCAAAGGCATCTTTGCGAAGCTCTGCCGCGGTCCGCACGGCGACGACCCCCGAAAAGTAATTCATCATCCACGAGAAGAAAGCGCTTCCAGCATAAAAGACCAGCAGTAAGGCGATAATCTTGGAGACAGCCGAAAGAGAGGCACCCTTCTCTCTGATTATGGCATCAACGGCTTGCCCCATATAATAGGGGGCGACAACATCAAAGGTACAACCAATCACGGCGCATGCTATTACGAGCGCGATCCATTTGCGCTGTGATCCGGCGTAGGAAAGTATGCGGAAAAAGATTCGAAGGGACGGACGAACCGGCGCTTGTCCCATCTTATTTGCATCGGGAGAGAGATTTCTCATGCCAGGAAGAAGTGATGAAGCCTGTGGCATTATTGCACCTCCTCAGGAGCAAGCTGCGACTGTGCAATCGCGCGATACTCTTCGCATGTTTTCAGAAGTTCTTCATGCCTCCCGACCGCAATCTGCCTGCCGTCTTCCATGACCAGAATCTGCTCCGCCGTTCGTATCGACGAGATTCTCTGCGAAATCATGATAATTGTCGTCCCTGTTGCTCGCTGTAGTTCCAGCAAGCTACAGCGCAGTCTGGCTTCTGTCTGATAATCCAGCGCGGAGAAAGCATCATCCAAAATGAGAATGGGCGTCTGGCGGACAAGAGCACGCGCAATGGAGAGGCGCTGCTTCTGCCCTCCTGAGAAATTCGTGCCGCCTCGACTGGCCACCGATCGATACGAATCTGGCATCTCTTCAATGAATTTGTCTGCCTGTGCGATTCTGCACGCCTCGCGAATCTCGCCATATGTCGCCTCTGGCGCACCCAGACACAGGTTCTCCGCAATGCTTCCTGAGAAGAGAATCGGAGACTGGAAAACACAACTGATTTTCTTTTGCACTTCTTTGGGTGACATCGTTCGGATGTCTCTTCCCTGCATCCGAATCGCACCTTCCGATACATCATAGAAACGAGCGATAAGTGACATGATCGTGGTTTTCCCTGAGCCTGTCCCACCAATGATACCGAAAACCGTTCCAACGGGAATCGCAAAATCCAGATCTTTTACAGCGTACTTCTCTGGATCTTTTTCCGGATTATCCACATAGGAAAAAGAAACCTGCGCAAAAGTGATCGCATCTTTCTCAGGAGAAGCTTCGGGGGAGTCTTTGCCATCAACAGAAGGATCGGGCAAATCCCTTTTTTGCAGCGAAGATTCGTAGTCAAATACGGCGTTAACACGATTATATGATGCATATGCCTTTGTGAAAATGATGATCAGGTTCGCCACGGCGATCAGCGCGACAAGAATCTGAGCAATATAATTGATAAACGCAACGATTTCTCCTGGCTTCATCTCGCCGTTTCCGACACGAATCGCCCCAAACCATAGAATTGCACAAATGACGAGGTTCATGATGAGTCCTGTTATCGGATTCATAAGCGCGGAGACACGTGTGACACGGATGACTTTGGCTGCATGTCGATTGACCGCGGTGGCGAAGCGTCGCAATTCTTCGCCGCCTCGCGCAAATGCGCGAATGACCCGCGCGCCCGATAAGCTTTCAAGCACCACACCGCCCAATGCATCAAGATTCTGCTGGACGACTGCGTACATCGGAAAAGCAACCATCATGATGGAGGCTAATACAACAATGAAGGCGATCACGCCGATCCAGATGACTGCAGAGAGCGGCAGATCAATCAGCATAGCAGCCACAATACAGCCAACACATACAAATGGAGCCCGTGAAATGAGGCGAATCAGCATGGAAACGGCAATTTGGAGTTGATTGATATCACTGGAAATGCGCGTAGTAAGGGTGTCTGCGCCAAGCGCATCCAGCTCGGCCAAAGACAATTTATTCACATGACCGAAAAGCGCGGATCGAACCTTCGTTCCAAACCCTTGGGAAGCAAGTGAGGCGAGGTACTGGCAGCTAATCGCGCAAATCAATCCAACAGCGATGATGATCAGCATCTTGACGCCCTCGTGATAGATATACGTCTTGTTGTGCTTTAGTATGCCGAGATCAATGATATTCGCAAGCATATAGGGTAGCATCAGCTCAAGGATCGCCTCTACCAGTTTAAGAGACGGGCCCAGAATAAGCTGCGTTCGATAGGGACGAAGATACACAAACAAATGATTCTTCATGAAATATTCTCCCTTTTCGGGTCATAAAAAAGATTTCTGCAAAACACACGCCGCAAAAATCTTTCCTACATATATTCATCCTATCACAAATCAATTCAGCTGCAATCGCCAATTTGACGGAATCGCCTATAGCGTTCTTCGAGCGCACCTGACAAGTCCTCATGAAAATGCTTTTGCATCGCGGCTACCGACGAGGAAAGATACAGGTGTAGCGTCTGCGCCATTTGCGTCGGATTCGTGTGTGCCCCGACACCCGGTTCAGCCAATATGACATCACAGATATTCATCTCTTTCAGGTCATATGCCGTGATGTGGGCCGTATCTGCGGCCTCGTTTTCGCGTGTAGGATCTTTCCATATTAGCGAAGCAAATCCGCGTGGAGAAATAACCGAATAAATCGCATTTGAGGTCATTGCAAGCTCGTCACATACGGCAATGCCCAGTGCGCCTCCGCTGCCGCCTTCGCCGATCACGATGCTGATAATCGGCACGGTTACGGATATCATTTCGAAAAGATTGCGCGCTATCGCCTCGCCCTGCCCGCGTTCCTCGGCGGCAACGCCGCAGTACGCCCCCGGCGTATCGACGAACGTCACAACCGGGCGACCGAATTTCTCTGCTTGCCTGATGGCGCGCATTGCCTTGCGGTACCCCTCCGGATGCGGCATGCCGAAATTGCATGCTTGGTTCTCAAGAAGACTCTTTCCTTTGCGATGCCCGATGATTGTCACGGGATTGCCGTCAAGTCGGCCGATTCCGGTAAACATGGCTGAATCATCACCATAAGAGCGATCTCCGTGAATTTCATGGAGATCGGTAAATATAAGGGGAAGATAATCCATAAGTGTTGGTCGTTCTCGATTGCGAATAATGGCAAGGCATTCCGATCCTTTTGCTTGGTGTGAAGGAAGCAAAGGAAGGCCAGGCTGTGTTGCGCACATTGGTTCATTTGCGGCCTTTGTATGAAAGGCAAGAAGTTCAATCAGGCGTGTTCGCATCTCACTTCGCAGAACGATCATGTCAAGGAATCCGTGTTTTAGGATAAATTCCGCTCGCTGAAAATCCTCTGGCAAGGCCTGTGCTATGGTTCCTTCGATTACACGGCGGCCGGCAAACCCAATGAGTGTGCCAGGTTCGGAAAGAATGATGTCGCCCAGTGAGGCGAAACTTGCCGTGACGCCGCCTGTCGTCGGATCTGTCATGACTGATAAGTAAAGAAGTCCCGCCCTGTGGTGGCGTTCGACGGCTGCAGAGGTCTTTGCCATCTGCATGAGAGACACGATGCCCTCTTGCATACGCGCACCGCCAGAAGCAGAAAACAGGACAACCGGCACTTTTCGTCTTGTCGCTTCTTCGAAAAGCAAAGTGATTTTCTCTCCGACTGCGGAACCCATCGATCCCATCAGGAAATTCGAGTCCATTGCGCCGATCATGCACGGATAACCGCCAATTTGAGCCGATCCTACGATAACCGCCTCTGTCATTCCTGTTTTCTCTCGGAGCTTGAAGAGTCGATGCTCATATCGGGGAAAAGAAATCGGATCTTTGCCAAATAACGTAACCCACATTTCTTCAAATGAATTCTCGTCGACAGTCATCCCGATTCTCTCTCTGGCGCTTACACGAAAACAATGTCCACAGTGTCCGCAGACGCAGTGATTCTCCTCAAAATCTTCTCTTAGCATCACGCCCTGACAGGCCGGGCATCGGATCCACAGGTCATCGGGAATGGGCATGAGATAACTGAATCGATCTTTGGAGGCTCCAGATGATCCGTCCAATACGGCAGATGATTTGTCTGCATTTTGCTGCTTTTCTAAATATATCCGATCCGCATCCAGGCGGGCTCTCATCTGTGAAAATGTCAAATCCATCTTGTCTCTCCTTTGCCGGACCTTCGCCCCATCAAGTTTGGCATGTATGTCTTTTGCTACTTATACTTCTGTTATTCCGAGAAGCTCGTCTCTTTTGCGCGTCAGGTACGTATTGTCATAATGTCCGCGTATGAAGTCGGGTTCTCGCAAAATAGATAGGTGAAAATCAATGTTCGTCTTTACGCCGTCAATAAGAAATTCTGTCAGTGCGCGCCTCATTCGGGTGATTGCTTCTTCGCGGGTAGGCGCCCACACAATCACTTTGGCAAGCAGTGAATCGTAGTACGGGGGGATTTCATATCCCTGATAGATCGCGCTGTCTATTCGAACGCCTTGTCCGCCCGGCAGATGAAGTGTCTTGATCGTACCCGGGCAAGGGGAGAAATCCTTCTCCGGATCTTCCGCGTTTATTCGGCATTCAATCGCATGTCCGACAAAAACAATGTCCCTTTGTGAGAATCGAAGTAATTCTCCTGCCGCAACGCGTATCTGCTCTTGAACAAGATTGATCCGAGTAATCGCCTCGCTGATCGGATGCTCAACCTGAATACGGGTATTCATTTCCATGAAGTAGAATCGGCGTTCCTCGTCCACAAGGAATTCGATTGTTCCGACACCCGTGTATTTTATTTTTCTGGCTAAGCAGACCGCCGCATCACCCATTCGAATACGAAGCTCTTCCGTCATATAGGGCGAGGATGCTTCTTCGATGATTTTCTGGTTTCGCCTTTGCACGGAGCAATCCCGATCGCCCAGATGCACGACATGTCCATATTCATCACAAAGGAGCTGGATCTCGATGTGCCGTGGCGAGAGGACAAGCTTCTCCATGTAGACTTCATCATCTCCGAAACAGGCCTTTGCTTCCGCTTTTGCCATCTGATATGCGCTTTCCAATTCGCTTTTGTTATTTGCGACACGCATGCCTCGTCCGCCTCCGCCAGAGGAAGCCTTAATCAGAACCGGATACCCGATTTTCTCTGCTTCTTCTTTGGCAGATGACAGATTCGTCAGTACACCGACAGACCCCGGAATAACCGGAATGCCGGCTTGCTCCGCTGTTTTTCGCGCGTTCGCCTTGTTTCCCATCATTTCCATGATTTGCGCTGTCGGCCCGATGAATTTGATCTGACACTTCTCGCAAAGGCGTGCGAAAACAGGATTCTCGGACAGGAAGCCAAATCCCGGATGAATCGCCTCTGCTCCCGTCGTCAGACAGGCAGACAGAATCGCTTGCATACTTAAGTAGCTATCCTTTGAGGCGTCTGGTCCGATGCAGACGCACTCGTCCGCAAGCTGCGAATGAAGCGCGTTCCGATCGATTTCTGAACATACCGCAACTGTCTTAATGCCCATATCGCGGCATGCGCGGATAACCGTTACGGCAATTTCGCCCCTGTTTGCAATCAAAATTTTACGAAACATACGTTTCTCCTTGTCGTTTTATGCGCAATTTGCCTGCTCGGTCCAGGTCAAGCCGGATCGCCGGGAGCCGTGACGATTGCGAACATAATCTCCCCCGAGACAGCAAGTTTTCCGTCAACGGTTGCTTTTACATCGCCGAAGCCGATTGGCCCACGCTGGCGCGTCAATGTGACTTGTAATTTTATCATGTCGCCGGGGAAAACGCTTTTCCGTATCCGAACTTTATCAATTCCGGTAAAGACAGCAATCTTGCCACTATTTTCCGGCTTGGAAAGAGCGACTATGGCGCCTGCCTGCGCGAGCGCTTCTATGACAAGCACGCCTGGCATGACGGGCATACCGGGGAAATGTCCCGCAAAAAAGTACTCGTCGCCCGTCACATGTTTTTGCGCGATAATCGAGCTGTCCGTCATTTCGAGAACTTCATCCACCAAAATGAACGGATCTCTGTGGGGAATGATTTTTTTGATCGCTTCCTGATCCATTAGGATGGTCTCACTCATTTTTCTCACCCTCCGCACGCGGATCAATTACGATCAATTTCTGCCCGAATTCGACACGGCTGGCGTTTGAGACGAGAATTTCCGTGACACGACCCGACACGGACGTGGTGACTTCATTCATAAGCTTCATGGCTTCAACGATGCAGACGACATCGCCTTTTTTGACATAATCTCCTATGCTAATATAGGCAGGCTGGTCGGGCGATGGCGCATCATAGAATACGCCGACCACGGGTGATGTCACGATATAGCCTTCGTCAGGCACTTCTTTTTCCGCCGCAGTATTTCCCGCGAAATCCGATTCGCTTTCGTTCCACGAAACCGCATGCATGCCTCTATTTGTATGGCTTCCTTCACCTGACGCGACACAGACGATTTCTTTTTCTCGGGTAAGGGATAGGCTTGTTTTCCCTTCGCCCATCGCAAAAGCAGTGACCCCTTCTTTTTTCATGTGAGTCATCAATTCTTTGATCTGGCTGAAGTTAAGTCCCGTCTCAGATAGAAGAGACGTTTCGCTTGTATCTGGTTTTCTGTTCTCTGTTACCATTTAGTTTTCCTCCACCTTCTTGAAAAGAAGTGTGCCGTTCTGTCCACCGAAGCCGAGCGAATTGGACACCGCGATCGTTACGGCCTTCTCTCTTGCTTTGCCCGGTGTGTAATCCAGATCACATGCCGGGTCCGCTTGTGTGAGTCCGATTGTCGGCGGAATGATGCCGCATTGTATGGCTCGCGCACAGGCGATTGCCTCGACGCCTCCGGCTGCGCCAAGAAGATGACCCGTTACCGATTTTGTCGAACTGATGGCAACACTTGCAGCCGCTTCGCCAAATGCCGCTTTGATCGCGATCGTCTCATATTTGTCATTTAGCTCGGTTCCTGTTCCATGCGCATTGATGTATGAGACTTCGCAAGGTTCTACGTTTGCTTCGCGCATAGCCCGAATCATTGCCATAGTTGCGCCGCGACCCTCGGGATCAGGACTTGTTATGTGATACGCATCCGCCGTCGCCCCATAACCACAGACTTCGCAAAGAATATCCGCACCTCGGGACACCGCGTTTTCCATTGATTCGAGTATGACAATACCCGCACCCTCCGCGATCACAAATCCACCTCTTCTGGCATCAAAGGGAAGGGAGGCGATGTCTGGATCCGATGTCATATTGAGTGCTTTCATATTGGAGAATCCGGCAAGTGCGATAGGGGTAATCGGCGCCTCTGCACCTCCAGCGATGGCAGCACGCAAATATCCGTGCTTTATCTGGCGAAAAGCTTCTCCGATCGCATGGGTTCCGGATGCGCATGCCGTGGTCACGCAGAAATTTGCACCTTTTAGTCCATATACCATGGAGACTTTTCCTGATGCCATATTGCTAATCATCATGGGAATGAACAGCGGTGATACACGATCTGCCCCACCCTTAACGAGTAATTCCTCATATTGCGAATGCATCGTGTGCAGGCCTCCGACGCCGGAACCAATGATGACCCCTACATCGAACGGATTCATCTCCTCGAAATGTATCCCAGAAGACTCGACCGCTTCCTTTGCCGCTGCAACAGCAAATTGGCAATAGCGATCCATTCTTCTGGCCTCTTTCCGATCCATATAATCCATCGGTTCGAAGTCGTGAACTTCTGCTGCAAGATTCACTTTGGTACCGGGATAGAGATCCTTATTGATCGGCAAAATATTGTGTTTCCCGCATAGGAGTGAATCCCAGAAATCCTGCGTGTTATTTCCGACTGGCGAGATTACCCCTGTGCCCGTGATAACCACCCGATGATTTTGGTCTTTGTCTTTCCACTGATCCGATTTCGTACTCATGCGAACCCTCCATAATGTTTTCATCTATGCCTTATAGAACTAAACCGCCCGATACTTCAATGACTTGTCCTGTAACATAGGCTGCCTCTTCCGATGCCAGAAAAGCAACGACTTCCGCCACTTCCTTTGCCCTCCCGAGACGCCCGAGTGAGATCCGCGCGAGAGCTGCTTTCTTGAGCTCTTCCGATAATCCGTCCGTCATGTCGGTTTCGATGAAGCCAGGCGCAACGGCATTGACGGTAATGTTCCGACTCCCCATCTCCTTGGACAGACTTCTCGTCAGTCCAATCAGACCTGCTTTTGATGCGGAATAGTTCGCCTGTCCAGCATTCCCATATACACCTGCAACAGATGAGATGTTGATAATTCTTCCGCTTCTCTGTCGCGCCATTAGGGCAAGAGAAAGACTAGAAAGCATGAATGCGCTCGTCAGATTCGTATCAATGACACTCGAAAATTGATCCCAGGACATGCGCATTGCAAGTCCGTCCTTCGTCTGACCCGCGTTATTTACCAGGACATCTATTCGTCCGAAAGTTTCTTTTGTCTCTGCAAAGAGTTTCTTGCAATCCTCTTCAAGTGCTACATCCGCCATAACAGTATGAATGCGAATGTCTTTGTCAATTGCCTCACAGGAAGCCTTCACGCCTGCTATTGCATCTAATCCAGAGCGATACCCCAATACGAGATCATAGCCCTTGACGGCAAAAATCTCGGCAATTGCGGCTCCGATGCCTCGTGACGCTCCGGTAATAAGTGCAACGGGTCTCTGCTTTTCGGTTATCATCCGATAGCTCCTCCTTTTTGCATAATTTCTCGATACTCCGCAAACAATTCTTCAATTATGTTTGCCGCAGGTTCAATCTTATTTACCATGCCTGCAATCTGTCCTGCCATGAAAGAACCTTCGTTCACATTTCCATCTTTAACGGCCTTGCGAAGTGATCCGACGGTAATTGCTTCCATCTCTTCAAAGGTTGCGCCCTTCTTCTCAAGTGCAAGAAGTTCCAAAACCAATGAATTCTTAATGCAGCGCACGGGGTGCCCGCCGCTTCTTCCCGTTACACGGGAATCAATATCTCTGGTTTTAATAACCAGCTCCTTATAATTCGGATGGATATTGCACTCCTCCGCCAGCAAGAAACGCGTCCCAAGCTGAACACCCGATGCCCCAAGCATCGCAGCTGCAGCGATTCCGCGTCCATCGGCTATTCCTCCAGCAGCAATGACTGGAATAGAAACACTATCAACAACTTGCGGTACGAGTGCCATTGTCGTAATTTCACCGATATGCCCGCCGGCCTCACACCCTTCGGCAACCACTGCATCTGCTCCGAGCGATTCCATGCGTTTGGCAAGCCCCGTTGACGCCACGACAGGAATAACGACAATACCTGCCTTTTTCCAGTTCTCTATGAATTTGCCGGGTGAACCTGCACCTGTTGTTACGACAGCCACCCCTTCTTCGATCAAAACCTCTGCAAGTCCTGCGGCGCAAGGATTCATCAGCATGATGTTGACACCAAAAGGTTTGTCCGTCAGTGTTTTGGCAAGCGATATCTCTTTTCTCAGCAGGTCTTCGTTCATACCTCCCGCCGCAATCAGTCCGAGTCCTCCGCCATTTGAGACGGCCGCCGCTAGATATGCGTCAGCAACCCAAGCCATGCCACCTTGTATGAGTGGATATTTTGTCCCCAGTATCTTCGTCAGTTTGTTGTCCATACAATAGCCTCCTATATTGAAATCAGTATTCACAAATCATTGCTCCGTATGTAAGCCCGCCGCCAAAACCCGTCATCACGAGGATATCTCCTCTTTTGATCCGTCCGCTCCGAACTTCGATATCCAAGCAGATAGGGATGGAAGAAGAAGACGTGTTTCCCAGGTGCGAAATATGTGAGATTATTTTCTCTGGAGAAATCTTAAGTCTCTTGGCGGCCGCTTGCAAAATGCGATCATTTGCCTGATGCGGAATAATATAGGCGACATCCTCGAGACTGATTCCAGATTTCTGTGTTACCTGTTCGACAGAAAACGGCATCATCGTCGTTGCAAAGCGATACACTTCTTGTCCGCACATTTGCAAGAAGATTCCGTTCGTATTTGGGTATCTTCTTTCCTTCACTTCCGTATTTTCCGGAAGAAATGGGTGCTTTGCCGGAAGAAAGGCATCCCCTGTAATACAGTGTCCACCTGTGCCGTCCGCACGAATATAGCTCTCGTACAATCCTTTTTTTTCGCAGCTCTGTTTCTCAACGATGACGGCCCCTGCGCCATCACCGAAAATCACACAAGACCTGCGATCCGAGAAATCGGTGATTTTGGATAGGCATTCGGCAGAGATCACCAGAATCCGATGTATATCCGGAGAAGCCAGATAGTGCATCCCGATATCAAATGCCTGAATGAATCCGGTACACGCGGCATTTATGTCAAAACAAAACGCGTTTTTCGCTCCGATTTCTTCTTGTACAATACATGCCATATTGGGTGTACTGTAATCAGGTGTTGTCGTCGATATCATAATCGCATCAAGGCTATCCGGCAGAATATCAGCCATTTCCAGCGCCGCCTTCGCTGCTTTCACCGCGAATCTCCATGTCTCATCACCTTCACTTAGGTGGCGTGAAGAAATCCCTGTGCGGCTACTTATCCATTCATCACTCGTCTCAACCACCAAAGAGAATTGATCGTTATTCACGACAAGATCGGGTAAGCATGAACCGGTTCCAAGTATTTTATATGAAAAATTCACTATGACTGCCTCCTCGAACTGTTTTCGGCAAACTTCGCATAATCGCTTGCATTTCGTTTGAAAATCAAGTATTTTGATTATCGAAGCGATTGACGCCATTGTACTCTCATTCATTTCATGCGTCAACTATCTGGAGGTACATAAATGAAAGCATACTTATTCCCAGGACAAGGAACGCAAACAGAACAGATGGCAAGCGAATTGATATGCGCATATCCACCCGCTGCGAAGATATACAAAACAGTCGAAGATATCACAGGAGTCAATCTTGTCAATCTGAAAGAAGAAGATCATACATTAACCCGTTATGCACAACTAGCCATTATCACTTATGGTCTTGCATCCCTGGCGCGTCTGCAGGAAACCGAGACAGAACAGGAGTCCCTTGCCTTTGTCGGTTTCTCTCTCGGAGAATATACCGCGCTTTGCGCAGCGGGCATTCTGTCATTGGAAGACCTTCTTCTCCTCGTGAATGAGCGAGCAAATCTTATGCACAGAGAAGCGGCAAAGATTCCCGGAGCCATGTATGCAATCATGGGTCTCGATAATGCGACGATAGAAGCCTGTGTAGCCGAATATACAGATGTCTATCCTGTCAATTACAATTGCCCGGGACAACTTGTCATCGCTGGCGTAGTAAGTGAGACAGAAAAGGCCGCAGAGAAGCTACTGACTCTTGGTGCAAAACGCGCAATACGACTGAATGTAATAGGCGCATTTCACACGCCCCTTATGGCCCCAGCCGCCGCACTTCTTCGAGAATACGCGCAGAGCCAGATCACTTTTGCATCGCCCAAAGAGCGGATCTACTCAAATGTCACAGGGAATCTCCTGCCCGTCAGCACAAATTTCCCGGAGTACCTTGAAAAGCATATGGTCTCTCCTGTCCGCTTCTCCGAAGAGATACAGGCACTACGCGCCGCCGGCTGCAATGCATTCAACGAAGTCGGTCCCGGAAAAGTTCTCACAGGCTTTGTGAAAAAAATCCTTTGAGCCGCCCTTCTTCGAAATGCCCCCCATACAAAACGGCTGTCTGCTCTGCGATATATATATATTCGCATACGCAGTCAGTCGTTTTTCTCATCACCTAACAAGCAGAACGTCCTCCGGCAGAATCGCAATCGTAATCTTTTCGTCTGCTAGCGGCATATGTTCCATGCGCGATTTCTCCACAAGCCAGTAGAAAATCTCCTTCGTGTATGTACCGTCCTCTGTCATCAGGCTGCAGCCAAACGTGTACTCAAAGCGGGTCTCGCTCGTAAACAGGATCTTCGCTGAAAACGTATTCTCTTGTCTGCCAAGCAGATCATCAGAAACCAGAGAAACATGATGCGCTCGAATACAAGCGAAAACATCCTGGTTTTGCATGATGACCTTAGGACAAGTCAGCGCGATGCCCCATTTTTTGGCAAATACCGTGGATTGATCCCGGATACTTGTCTCGGATATATTCTTGCATCCCGTAATGCGAGCTCCGGCAAGCGTTGTCGGATGCAGAAGCAAGTCCTCGCGTTTGCCACACTCGACGACTTTTCCATCAGCGATAACGGCAATTTGCGGGCAAATACCATATACCTCGTCCATATCGTGTGACACGTAAAGTACCGTCTCCGGGAAAGCAGAGAGTATCAGAGAAATTTCGTGCCCAATCATCGATTTGATATGGGCATCTAGTGCGGAAAATGGCTCGTCCAACATCAGGATATCGGGCGAAGAGACAAGGCTTCGCGCGAGTGCGATTCGCTGAAGCTGTCCGCCGGAAAGCTGTCCTGGATATCGATCCTTAAGTTCTCGAATTCCCATCGTCCGAAGGCTTTCCTCCACCCGAAGAGCCCTCTCGTGACGAGATACATGCGGCAACCCGAAGAGCATATTCTCTTCAACAGTCATATGGGGGAAAAGCGCATTATGCTGAAATGCCAGCCCGACTTTTCGCTGCCGTGACGGAAGATTTATATGCTTCGACGAATCAAAAAGAGTTTTCCCATTAACAACAATGATGCCTGAATCCGGCTTCTCGATGCCACTGATACAACGAAGCGTCATGCTTTTCCCACAGCCGGATGCACCGAGAAGTCCACAAACGCCTTTCTCAAGATCCAATTGAATATCGAGAGTGAATCCCTTATATTTCTTCTTTATATCCACAAAGAGGGACATGTCATCGCCCCCTTTTCTGATATTTCATGTAGCTTGCAGAAAACATATTCACCGCGAAAATCGAAACAAATGATATGCTGACAATAATGATAACCCATACAAGTGCACCATCATAATTGCCCGCTGCAACAAAATCGAAAATCGCAAGAGACATCGTCTGCGTTCTGCCGGGTAGATTTCCCGCGAGCATCCTCGTTGCGCCGAATTCACCGAGTGCGCGCGTAAAAGCCAGAACCGTCCCGGCAGCAATTCCCGGCCATGCCAGAGGGACATATACACGAAGAAATATGGATGTTTCGCCGTGACCAAGGGTTCGCGCGGCAAAAATCAAGTTGCGATCCACCTGCTCGAAGGCTCCGAGTACCGTACGATACATAAGTGGAAAAGATACGACAAACGCCGTAATAACCGTTGCCGAAAAAGAAAAAACAATCCGGTGTCCGATCGAAGTCAGATACTGCCCAATCGGACTTCGCGCACCAAGAAGCAGGAGAAGAAAAAAACCGACCACCGTCGGGGGCAGCACCATCGGCATGGTAAACAATCCGTCGAATACATACGCCAGCTTCTTAGGAAGCGAAAGACATATCCGCGCGGCAATGATGCCAATGACAAAAGAAGCCGCAGTCGCAAAAAGAGACGCTTTCAGGGAAATGTATAGTGGAGACATATCCATATTTTGGATCGAAAGCAGAATACTCACCATATAAGCGTCTCCTTTTGCCTGACTTCTCAAATACTGTGTTCGTCATTACTAAGCGGCTTGAAACCCATAACTTTCAAAAATGGCCAGGGCTTCCGGTGTCTGCAAAAAGGCAAGAAACGCATCCGCTGCTTCCTGATTTGTAGAAGCCGCAACAAT
>JBPOHB010000072.1:0-3765 GCA_052036055.1 Bacillota bacterium
CAGCATATATATCCTATATAGTCGAGAAGATGGCAGAGATCAAGGCAGTTTCTGTTAATGAAATGGCAGATCAGGTCATGAATAACGCAAGTGAGCTTTTCGGAATATGCTGATGTCATGTCCGAGACAAGATACCCGTCACTTCCCACCGCCACAGTAAGCGTTGACGATGAAGCAATGTCTGAAACCACCTGCTCTTCATATGTTCCAGAAGCCGCCTCCATCAAAGTCCAAGTTCCAAACTGGTTCGACTGATAGTCCGTTACCACGGATGACAACTTCTGGACAAGTTTCCCATTCTCATCGAGAGACGTCACACGAATAGACCCGTCAACAAAAAACCGATCTTCATATTCCATATTTGTCTGACTATCAGAAGAAACATATATCGCGTTCTCTGTCCCTTCAGACACAATATAGACCTGATCATATTGAACATTCTCAAAAGAAGAATTGCTAATCAGATTCGCAGTTGGAAGATCATTCAGATTGATGCCCACACCAGAAACCGCAGAACCGGTATTATCTGAAGAAACGTAGACACGCATGAGATCTTTGCCATTGCCAAAAACACCAAGAATAAGCAAAATAATTCCGGCAACCAAAAGAAAGCTACCCAAAACAGCTATTGTCACAATAAATGGGCCCTTATGTACTCGTTCCGGCAGTCGAAGCATGACAAACCTCTTGTTTTACTTTTTCCTCTGTTTTGCACTGTCTTCTCAATAGTATCATACATGCAACGCCAAGCGGAATCATGAATATCTCAATGAGAATGAGTGCAACAGACAATAAACCACTCGAAACAATGTCGAGCAAACATCCACCGAAAAAATTGAAAACTGCATGTACCGCGATTGAAAAGTAGATGCTGTGGGAATAATAATATACAAATCCAAGAAGGATGCCGCACATCATCGCATATCCGACCTGAATGAGTTGCATATGCATAACACCAAAAACCACACCAGAGAAAATCGCGGCATACCAGGGCTTCATCGTTCCTTTGAATTCCCCCATGACAACGCCACGGAAAATAAGTTCTTCAGCAACAGGTACGAAAATAACAACAGCTATGTAGAAAAGATATTTCTCATATCCCACCAAAGCGTCATCCGAATTGACCATTGTCTGATAATCATTAAACGCTACACGTATCAAGGCAACGTGCTCAGACAAAAAAGCAATAAGAATCATATATAAACTCGCCAAACCCATTAACATAAACGAAATAGGTATGACCATAAGTATTTTCTTGACTGAGAGGCGATCCTTATATAGGTTCAACAAAATCGCACTTCGTTCCTTCTTTCTTTCATAAGGAGCACCGCGCCCGTAAAAGAAACGTTCGAAAACATAAAGCGAAAATATGAAACCATATACCACAAGAATGGTCAGGATTTCCATCGACCCTTCATGCTTATCCACGGAATCCCCAAAGATAATGATATAAATAATATTAACAAGCAGCATGGAGATGTAATAGAGGGTCACTGCAGCAATTGGCAGAGTAAATGTACGTATCCGTATCGGAAATCCAGCAGACATAATCACGTATCCTTATCTTTTTGCAGAAGAAGAAAAACGGCTGATAAACAATGAAAAAACGCCGTCTAACTCCTTCTTATCCTTAATCGAATAAAAAAATTGTTCTCCGGAACGCGAAAACTCTGTGCGCATAATAACAAGTTCAGGTTCAGCATGATTGCCATCATCAGGCTCGTAATTATACATCACAACATAATCACGCCCAAGCAGGGGAAACGAGTCAATAATGGAAAGATAATACTCCTTGCCGTTACTCGCATCACGAATAACGGCAAGAGCGTCATCATCGCTATTCAGCCGGGCTGGAGCAACCTGTCTTTTGTCTGACTTACTCTTCTTCGGTTGTGTCGTCTTCATCTTCGGCTTCAGCTTCCTCACAAAGGCGGTCATACTCAGCATAAATCTCTTCCGATTCTTCATCATCAAGACTCATCAGGCCTTCTTCGCCGCCCTCAAGCTCAACCACCTTCGTTATAACTAATTCAGGTTCCTCTTCATCTACGGTAACAAGTACACAATAGGCTTCATTCTTATACTCGAAATCGTCAACAACAGCAAACTGATATTCTTCACCTGTCTCTGCATCAACCATCGTAATGATAGCCTGTTCCTCGTTACATCCGTCCTTGCAGTCATCACCACAACCATCATTTCCGCATCCACAGCCACAATCCTCAAATAACATATAGAGTCCTCCTTGTTTGCGCAAAAAGCGCGCTTATTTCGATTTCTACTTGCACTAGGCAAAAACATGCCTCATTATAGCATGAATCATGTTTTCATGCGATGACTTTCCAGATACTCCGTCAGAATGATTTCTGCCGCAACCTGATCGACTACTTTCCGTTTATTTCGGTCACTAACACCAGATTCCGATAAATATCTCGAAGCCATAACCGTTGTGAAACGTTCGTCTCGGTACACGGGTATTAATCCTGTCAATTCGGAAAGCTTTTCGCCAAACTTCATTGCTTTTCTCTGGGATTCGCTCTCAGAACCATCTGTCCTTTGCGGTTTCCCAATGACAATCGCATCTACTTCTTTCTCAGAGATGATGGCTGCAATCCGAGAAAGAACAAAAGTATCATCATCACCGTTCCAAGAAATTGTCTCAAAACCATGTGCCGCAATACGCAACTGGTCACTTAAGGCAATCCCTACACGGCGTGTGCCAAAATCTATCCCTAATACTCTGCCCATACACACTCCGTCTATTTGTGGTTAACGATTACAGTTTCGCACAATACTCACGAATAATCACTTCCAGAAGTTCATCTCGCTCAATTCTGCGAATAATACCTCTAGCACCTTTATAGTTAGTAATATAAGTCGGATCTCCGGACATAAAGTACCCAACAAGCTGATTGATTGGGTTATACCCCTTCTCTTCCAAAGCTGACAAAACAAATGTCATCAATTCTCTGACATCTTCTGACTTATCCATATTAAACGAAAATCTTGCGGTCTCTGAATCTACCATGAGAACACCTCCCATTATTCGAAAATCCGAACGACTGTTCTCAATAATTGTATCATATTATGTCGAAAAATATCAAAACTATACCGTCTCAAATGAAAGGGAATTGTAAATTCGCAGAATTTTCATACTAATTCGGGGCACATCACTTGCAAAGCAGAACCCCACAAGAATGGCTTTCAACCATGACATCTATCTCATCGCCGACAGAAATGAACGAACGATATGGCAGATACGCCCGAACATATTCTCTTGTGTAACCAGAATATCTGTTCTCCTCATCGCAGGACTCGACGAGAACAGACACACTTTTCCCTAGAAATTTCTGTGAGAATTGATCTGTGCATGCATCAGACAAAGCCAAAAAGACATCTTTTCTTATGTTTGCTACTTCACTTGGCACAAACGGCCTCATCTCCGCCGCAAGCGTTCCTTGTCGAGCAGAAAAAGGAAATACATGTATTTTGGCAAATTGCATTTCTTGGCAAAAAGATAGACTCTCCCTGTGTTCCTTTTCGGTTTCTGTCGGAAACCCGACGATGATATCCGTTGTAATGGAAGCTTTCGGATATAGATTTCGAAGCCAGAAAACGACCTTGCGATAATGTGCCGTATCATATTTTCGGTTCATTTTCAAAAGAACAGAATCCGATCCGCTCTGGAGAGAAATATGAAAGTGCGGACATAATTTGGATATTGACGAGAGATCGCTGACAAACGACTCCGTAATAGAATTAGGT